>NZ_DASRXP010000715.1:0-32823 GCF_035687465.1 Kribbella sp. | reverse complement strand
GATCACCCGGCCCGTAGTTCACCGCCGGGACACCCAGCAGCGTGAACCGGGCCACATCGGTCCACCCGAACTTCGGATGCGGCTCGCCGCCGACCACCTGCAGGAACGCCGCCGCGGCCGGCCGTGCCAGCCCTGGCCGCCCACCGGGCGCGGAATCCGTGACCACCAGCTCGAAGCCCTCGATGAACTCCGACTGGATCCGCAGCACGCGCCAGGGGTCCGTATGCACCCAGTCCGTCGGCCCACGGCTGTCCAGCAGCCGTTGCTCCGAGGTCCCCTGCTGCACCTGGTTGCGCCGCATCACCACCGGCCCGCGCTGTTGCGACTGCGGCCGGTCAGGATGGATCGAATCTGCCATACCCCCAGGTTAGTGCGACCCAACCGCCAGGGGCCGCCCGAACCGCGCGGGGTCCTAGGCTGTCAACCAAGCTCTCAACCGCTGTTCACACTGCTCGATCTCCGCCTCCGGGACGTACTCCTCCTGCTTGTGCGCGAGCAGCGGATCACCCGGCCCGTAGTTCACCGCCGGGACACCCAGCAGCGTGAACCGGGCCACATCGGTCCACCCGAACTTCGGATGCGGCTCGCCGCCGACCACCTGCAGGAACGCCGCCGCGGCCGGCCGTGCCAGCCCTGGCAGCCCACCGGGCGCGGAATCCGTGACCACCAGGTCGAAGCTCTCGAACACCTCCCGCACATGGGCCTCGGCCTCGGCCTCCGACCGGCTCGGCGCGAACCGGTAGTTGACCGTCACCGTGCACAGATCCGGTACTACGTTCCCCGCGACCCCGCCGCTGATCCCGACCGCGTTGAGCCCCTCGCGGTACTCCAGCCCGTCGATCGGCACCCGCCGCGGCTCGTACACCGCCAGCCGGTCGAGGATCTCGCCCGCCGCGTGGATCGCGTTCTTTCCCATCCAGGAACGAGCCGAGTGGGCCCGCTCACCGCGGGTGGTCACCTCGACCCGCCTGGTCCCCTGGCAGCCCGCCTCGACGACCGCGTTCGCCGGCTCCATCACCACCGCGAACACCCCCTGCAGCAGCTCCGGGTTCGACTTCGACAGCTTGAACAGGCCGTTCCGCTCCGACTCGACTTCCTCGCAGTCGTAGAACACGTACGTCACGTCGCGGTTCGGCTCCGCGAGGGTGGCCGCCAGGCGCAGTCCGACCGCGACCCCGCCCTTCATGTCGCAGGCGCCGAGCCCGTGGATCAGGCCGTCGGCCCGCCGCGCCGGCAGGTTGCCGTTCAGCGGGACGGTGTCGAGGTGGCCCGCGACCACGATCCGCTCGTCCCGCCCGAGATCCGTGCGCGCCACCACGGTGTTGCCGTGCCGGAAGACCTTCAGATGCGCGTACGCCGAGAGCGCGGCCTCGACCGCGTCGGCCAGCTCCTCCTCGGTCCCGCTCACCGACGAGATGTCGACCAGCGCGGCGGTCAGATCAGGTCCGGACTGGGTCAGGTCGAGCTTCGCCATCAAACAGCATCCTCAGTTGGTGGAAGGAACACACAGAACTCGTTGCCCTCGGGATCGGCGCAGACGTGCCAGCCGATCTCGTCGTCCTTGGGCCGCAGCAGTGTCGCACCCGCGTCCAGAACCGGCTGCAGCTCGTCGGCTGTGACGTCCCAGTGGATCCGGTTCTTGACCGTCTTCGGCTCCGGCACCCGGATGAACACCCAGTACAGGAACGGCAGGCCGGGCACGTTCTCCAGCCAGTAGTAGGGCTTGCCGACGCGATGCATGACGTCGCCACCGACCAGGTTCGCCCACCAGCGCGCCTGCGCCTCCGGCTCGACGGTGTCCACCACCAACTCCATCAGCCGGTACGCCGATCCGGCGTCGCGAACAAATCCGCAGAACTCCCCACCCTCGGGATCCTCCATCACGGCCCACTGCTGCTCGTCCGTGATCGGACTCCGTTCCTTCGCCCCGAGCCGCTCCAGCACCTCGA
The DNA here is from genome assembly GCF_035687465.1 of Kribbella sp. NCBI lineage: Bacteria > Bacillati > Actinomycetota > Actinomycetes > Propionibacteriales > Kribbellaceae > Kribbella > Kribbella sp. The sequence goes on along the minus strand of NZ_DASRXP010000715.1, from coordinate 30,874 downwards.
TCGAAGGCGTGTGCACGTCCAGGTGAACCCGCTGCTTCACCGTCCGCGGCTCGGGCACCTTGTTGATCCAGATGGTCTTCTCCGGCCGATCCCCGCCCAGCACCTGCGGATTGTCCGCAGGCGCCGTCAGTCCCAGCACCTGCCCCCAGAAGGAGGTCATCGCACTAGGACACGACACATCCATACCCAAAGCCTTGAACCGGGCCATACTCATGCCCACAGATTAGTGCTCCCCACCCCACCTCTACTTGAGGCCGGTGGTCTTCATCGCGTCGACCAGGCGCTTCTGACCTGCGACGAACACCACGACGGTCGGGATCGCCGCGATCACCGCGGCCGCGAGGATGAGGTTCCAGGCGGAGGCGTACTGGCCCTGCATGCCGGCGATACCGAGCTGGATCACCCGGAGATCCGGGTTGCGGGTGATCGTCAGCGGCCAGAGGAACGCATTCCAGTTGGCGAGGAAGAAGAGCACCGACAGGGACGCGAGCACCGGCCGGCTCAACGGCAGGATCACGCTCCAGTAGCGCCGCCAGTAGCCACAGCCGTCGAGGTCGGCGGCCTCCTCCAGTTCCCGCGGGATGTTCAGGTAGTACTGCCGGAGCAAGAAGATGCCGAAGGCATGGAAAATGCTTGGCACGATCAGCCCCGCATAGCTGTCGAGCAGCCCGAGTTGCTTGGCCACCAGGAACAACGGGACCAGGATCACCGGCAGCGAGACCAGCAGCGTGGACATGATCCCGGAGAAGATGATGCCGCGCCCTGGGAACCGCAGCCGGGCCAGCGCGTACGCCGCCATCGAGTGGAAGAACAACGCCACCACGGTTACGACAACTGCTACCAGAGCGCTGTTCAGGAGGAACCGCGGCAACGGGATCTTCAGCAGCACGTACTGCAGGTTGTCCAGCGTCCAGGTCGACGGCCAGCTGAAGGAGAACACGTCCTCGGCCGGCTTCAGGACGCTGACGAGGACCCAGAGCAAAGGCGCGACGGCCAGCAGCGCCAGGACATGAGCGAGGATCGGGAAGTACGACCGAGGCGGTCGGGCGGGGGTGGAATTCCCTCTAGTCTTCATCGAACCGACCTCCTCTGGTGAAGGCGAACATCAGGCCGGTGCAAAGGATCAGCAGGCCGACCACAACGGTGGTCAGCGCGGCGGCGTAGCCCATGTTGTTGAAGGTGAACGCCTGCTCGTAGATGTAGAGCACGACCGTGCTGGTGGACCGGGCCGGACCACCTCTGGTCAGCACGTAGACCAGGTCGAACGCTTGCAGCCCGGTGACGGCACCGATGGTGGAGTTCACCACGACGAAGAAGCTGGTCGGGCGGAGCAACGGCCAGATCACGAACCGGAATCGCTGCGAGGCACTGGCTCCGTCGATCTGGGCCGCGTCCTCGAGTTCCTTCGGGACGTCCTTCAGCCCGGCGAGGAACACCAGCATCTGGTAGCCCATCACGAACCACACGCTGATCACGACATACGTGCCCAGCGCGAGGGACGGCGTACCGAGGAACGAGACGTCGCCCAGACCCAGCGGGGCCAGCAGCTTGGAGATGGCGCCGCGCTTGTCCACCAGCAAAAACTGCCAGATCAGGCCGACCACGACCAGGCTGACCACGTGCGGCAGGAAGAAGGCCGAGCGGACCCAGCCGATTCCCCGGAAGTGGTTCCGGACGAGCATGGCGAGCGCGAAACTCACCACGAAGGCGAGCGGCACGAACGTCACGACGTACAGGCCGGTGATCCGCAGCGACGACCAGAGCTGGTCGTCGGAGGCCATCAGTTTGTAGTTGTCGAGCCCGATGTACTGGTAGTTGCCGAAACCGTCAACCTTGAAGAAGGCGACCCCGAAGGCGAGCACCATCGGGAGCGCGACGAACACCAGCAGGCCGATCACGTCCGGCGCGAGGAAGGCGTACGCCGCCAGCGCCTCGCGCCGCTTCCTCGTCATCGGCGTCTTCTGACGCGACGCCCGAGCCACCACCGGCGGCTTGGACGGAGGTGCAGTCGTGGCGACCATCAGCTGATGGAAGCGCCCTGGTAGGTCTGCAGGAAGGTGTCGATCCGCTGCGCCGCGTCAGCCGCGGCCTTGCCCGGGTCGGCCGCGTTCAGCTGGCAGGCCTGGATCGCATCCGCGACCGGCTGGTACACCTCCGGTGGGAACCGCGGCTCCGGCCGGCCGGTCGGGGCGATCTCGCTGACGAACTTCTTCAGCACGCCTTCCCCGAACGCGCCCTTGGCATCGGCGGCCTGCTGGACGGACTTGCGCGGCGGCACGTTGGTCTTCACCACCGTGTTCCACTGCCGTTGCCGTTCGATGCCCTCGGCATCGGTCGAGCCGAGCGCCCAGGTGATGAACTTGGCCGCCGCCTCAGGATTCTTGCCTTTCGCGTTCGCCACGAAGGCCCAGCCACCGAGGTCGGTGGCCGGCTTGCCGCCGTCCGGGGTCGGGTGCGGGATGATCCCGTACTTGAAGTTCTTCGCCTTGGTGCGCATGTCCGAGACCGCCCAGATCCCGCTCTGCTGCATCGCCGCGGCGCCCGAGCCGAGGTTCGACACGACGTCACCGCCGCCGTCACCGAGCGCCTTGCGCGGAGCCACCTTGTTCTGGATCGTGTCCTGCCAGAACTTCAGCGCCTGGACCGCGGCCGGCGAGTCGAAGGCGACCTTGCCGTCCTTGATCGGAGCACCGTCGCCCTGCCAGAGGAACGGGTACCAGGTGAAGTTCTGGTAGTACCCGGGCAGCGTTTCGAACATCACGCCGTACCGGTCCTTGCCGGTCAGCTTCTCCGCGACAGCGAGGGTCTGGTCCCAGGTCTTCGGCAGATCCGCCTCGGACAGCCCGGCCTTCTCGAACGCGGGCTCGCTGTAGTACATCGCGAGCGGCTCGATCTCCATCGGCAGGCCGTACACCTTCCCGTCGACACTGCGCGCCTCCAGCAGCCCCGGCAGGTAATCGGCCTTCGACTCCGCGGTCAGCTGCGGCGAGAGATCCTGCAGTACGCCGCCGTTGTAGTAGCGGAGGAAGTCGCCGGGACTGATCAGGAAGATGTCCGGCCCCTCACCGGACTGGAACGCCGTCTGCAGCACCGTGCCGCTGAGGTACTCCTTGCCCACGATGTAGCGCAGGTTGACCTTCACGTCGTTGTTCGCGTTCCACTTCGTGGTCAGGTCCACGAACCACTTGCTCTGCGGATTCGCGTCGTCGGCCGGGCCGTAGAAGTTCCAGAACGTCAGGTCCTTGCCATCACCGCCGGGATCGTCACCTCCGCAAGCGGTCAGCAACGGCCCCGCGACCGCCGAGGCTGCCAGTGCGCCGAGACCACCGCGCAGCACAGAACGCCGGCTGACCGGCCTTGCAGGGAAGGGAGTTGCGGACATCAGCTGCTCCAGGGGGTCGCTGCTCGCCAGCTGGCAATCGATTTCTCGCAATCTACGAGCGTCACCTGGAAGGGTCAAGAGTTCAGCACCCGTCCGTTGCCCGGATCCGCGCTTCCGCCTTGTTTTCAAGGACCTCCCTCCTGCTGGAGCCGTTGACACTCGCGCGGCGGCTGCCTAGTCTTCGGAAATCGATTTCTGACCAGAGGCCGAAAGCGGGTCGAGATGCCAGTTGTGCCGAACCGCGCGGACCGCCCCGCCGCCGGGTCCGTCGAGTTGCCGAGGGACCTGGTCACGCGAGGACTGGCCGCCGCGCGGAACGCGATCGAGACCGAGGCCGCCGCTGTCGCCGCGTTGGCGGACCGGCTGGACGGCGTCTTCCTGGACGTGCTGACGGCGGTCGCGACGTGCGAGGGACACCTGGTCGTCACGGGCCTCGGGAAGTCAGGTCTGGTCGGCCGCAAGATCGCCGCGACCCTCGCGAGCACCGGGACTCCGGCTACTTTCATCCACTCCGGCGACGCGTTGCACGGTGATTCCGGCGCAGTCACCGCACGCGATCTGGTGCTCGCCTTGTCGGCCTCGGGCGAGACGGCCGAGGTGTGCGCGTTCGCGCGAATGCTGGCCGAGCGCAAGATCCCGGTGATCGCGATGACCGGCGCCGAGGACTCCACCCTGGCCGGGCTGGCCACCTACACCCTCGACACGATGGTGCTCCGCGAGGCCGATCCGTTGAACCTTGCCCCGACCGCGTCGACCACAGCTGCCCTGGTGATGGGAGATGCGCTCGCCTGCGCACTCGTAGTACTGCGTGAGTTCACCCGCCACGACTTCGCCCGGTTCCATCCGTCAGGTGCTCTCGGCCGTCGGCTGCTCACTCTCGGGGAGGAGGGGTGAGCAGCCGGTACGACGTGTGCGTGCTCGGGTCGTTCATGAAGGACCTGGTGGCCAGCGCGGAACGACGACCGCTGCCCGGGGAGACCTTGCACGGCACCGGATTCGCGGAGTTCCTCGGCGGCAAGGGCGTCAACCAGGCGATCGCCGCGGCCCGGATGGGGGCCCGTACTGCGATCGTCGGGACCATCGGCGACGACCGGTACGGCGAGGAGTTCCTCGAACTGCTGAAGCGGGACGGGGTCGACACGGACTGGGTGGTCCGGCATCCCGAGCTCGGTACCGGGGTCGGTCTGCCGCTGGTGCTTCCGGACGGCAGTAACTCGATCATCATCGTGTCCCGGGCGAACGCGGCGATCACGGTGGCCGACATCGACGCTGCGGCCGCAGTACTGACGTCCAGCGCCGTACTGAGCGTGCAACTGGAACTCCCGGTCGAAGCGAGCAGAGCGGCCCTCCAGCTCGCCTCGGCAGCCGGGGTGACGACGATCCTGACACCGGCTCCGGTCGGACCCGTCGATCCGTCGCTGGCGGCCTTCGTCGACATCCTGGTGCCGAACGAGATGGAGGCGGCCGCGTTGACCGGGCTGGACTGCGACGACTCGCAGGTTCCGGAGATCGCCCGCCGGCTGGCTGATGCGTGGGACCTCAGAGGATGCGTGATCACGCTTGGCGCGCGGGGTGCGTTCGTGCTCGCCGACGGGGTGGAGATGCTGGTGCCCGCGCATCCGGTGGCGACCGTGGACACGGTCGGAGCGGGCGACGCCTTCTGTGGATCACTTGCCGCTTCGTTGGCGGCCGGCGCGGGGCTTGTTGACGCAGTACGGCTTGCCAATGCCGCGGGTGCGCTGTCCACGACGATCAACGGCGCCGCCGCCTCAGCGCCTAGCCGCGCGGCTGCTGTTGCCCTGCTAGATTCTGCTGGTTCTGAACGGTCGCGGTTTGCCGTCGGACCGCCGTCGCCGTGAGATCCTAGTGCCGTCCAGACGGCAGTTAGGCGTTCAGCGGGGAGCGAGTATGACGACGATCTACGACGTAGCGCGTAGATCTGGCGTGTCTCCGGCCACCGTTTCGCGGGTGCTCAGCGGACGCCGCAACGTGGATCCGGAGCTGTCCGAGAAGGTCCGCGCGGCCGTCGCCGAGCTCGGGTACCGGCCGAACGGCGTGGCGCGGAACCTGCGCCGGGCCAGTACGAACCTGTGGGCCGTGGTGATCTCCGACATCGAGAACCCGTTCTTCACCTCGCTGGTCCGCGGTCTCGAGGACGTCGCGCAGACCGAGGGCTACCACGTGGTGCTGTGCAATTCGGACGAGGATCCGGCGAAGGAAGCGGCGTACGCGTCGGCTGTTCTGACCGAGCAGATGGCCGGCGTGGTCATCTCGCCGACGTCCACGGCTGAAGGGGTTCAACAACTCGCCGAGGCGAAGACCCCGATGGTGCTGATCGACCGCCGTGTCGAGGGCGTCGAGGCGGACACCGTGCTGGTCGACAACGAACACGGCGCCGCCGAAGGGGTGCGGCATCTGATCGACGGCGGCTACCGCCGCATCGCCTGCATCACGGGCCCACGCCGCGTCAGCACTGCGATGGACCGGCTGGCTGGTTATCGCTCAGCCTTGCGAGCCGGCGGGATCAAGTACGAAAAGGACCTGGTCCGGTACGCCGACTTCCGCGAGGCCGGTGGATTCGCCGCGATGGAGAGCCTGCTCGACCTGCCCGAACCACCCGAGGCGCTGTTCGTCGCGAACAACCTGATGACGGTCGGTGCCCTGGAATGCCTGGCCAAGAAGGGCCTCCGGGCTCCCGACGACATCGCCGTGGTCGGCTTCGACGACATCCCCTGGGCCGACCTGGTCGTCCCCTCCCTCACCACCGTCGCCCAGCCCACCTACGAACTGGGCCGCACCGCAGGCCTGCTCCTCAAAGACCGCATCGCCTCCCCCGGCCGCCCCCCATCCACAGTCACCCTCCGCACCGAACTCCACATCCGAGCCACCTCAGCCCCCCGCAAGCCCTAGTGCGTACGGGTCGATGCTCAGTGCGGTGAATCGCTTGGCGAGGTCATCGACCCAGGCTGACGGTGTTCGGTGATCCGGCAGCGGGACACCTGCTTCACTGCGCCACAGCGCATCGCTGAGGGCCGTGCGCAGATGCCAGGCCATCACGCGCTCAGCTGCCAGTTCGCGGCCGGTGATCTGCTGGTAGTGGCGCATGGTGGCGGTCAGCAACTCGATACCCGGACCTGTTCCGGGGAAGGTCCGCAGGTCGTACTCCGCGTCAGCGAGTCCGGCAGTTTCGAAATCGAGGACCACGCGGAGGTCACCCCCATCCCAGACCTGATTGCCGCCATGCAGATCGCCGTGCACCAGCACACTCGGATGCGGCGTCGCCAGTACTCGGTCCGCCCAGTCGCACCACTGCATGACAGCGGCACGTTGATCCGGACGAACCCATCTCCCGAACCCTGCACGCACGGCGTCGGTCGCGACCGGCTGCATCGACACCGGAGGAAGTTCACCGACGACGGATTCGACGCGCTCCTGGGTCGCGGGATGGTTCAACTCTGACATGAAGTGGGCCAACTGCCGACCCACATCGTCCCGGTCAAGCGAATCCACGACTTCGAACAGCGCTTTGCCCGGCACCAGCCTGGTCACCAAGAGCAGTGGATCGGTGCTGCTGGCAACGACGTCCGGCAGGAACGGAATCGCCGGTTTGCGCGTCAATGCCGCCAGCACGGCGATCTCGTGCGCCAGCCGGAGCGCGGCAGGACGTGACCACGCGAACTTCGCGACGAACTGCTCGCCGACGACCGCACTCGCCGACCACCACAAGGGGTCATGTCCACCCACGGATTCGCGAACCACAATCGGGTCGTCGCCCAGCGCGGGCGCGACCTGCTTCAGCGCAGCGGCGATCGCCGCAGGCGAGCCCTCATCCAACCACCTCACGACAGAGAACTTCTGTCACATCCCACCGAAGCGGAGCACCACCTGGAGGCTCGATCCAGTCTCGCCAGTACTTCGCGGGGCGGCTCCACGGTCCTCATGACCGTCAAGGCTACAAGGAGGACAGGCCCGGGCGGAGCCTCCTGAAGCCGCTGACCAGGCGTCTGGCAGGCTTTGGGTATGACTGAGACTGCCGCCGCGCGTGCCTGGGGCTTCGGCCTTGCCACTGTTACCGAGTCGGGGTCGGTGCTGGACGTTTGGTACCCGGCGCCCGAACTCGGCGCCGCCCCTGAGGGCGCGAAGGCACCGGCTGAGCTGATTGCTGCCGAGGGCAACGACGAGCTCCGCCAGGTACGGCGGGTCGTGGTCACCACGGAGATCGGCCTCGACCAGGCACCGGCCGACGCCGCCGACGCCTACCTGCGGCTGCATCTTCTGTCGCACCGGCTGGTTCGCCCGCACGGTGTCAATCTCGACGGCATCTTCGGCGTCCTGCCGAACAACGCCTGGACGTCGCACGGACCTGTTCCGGTGGAGCAGATCGAACAGGTTCGCCTTCGCGCGCGGGCCGCAGGGCTCCACCTGGCCGTGACCAGTGTCGACAAGTTCCCCCGGATGACGGACTACGTCGTACCGACCGGGGTGCGGATCGGAGATGCTGACCGGGTGCGGCTGGGCGCGCACCTGGCGTCGGGCACCACGGTCATGCACGAGGGCTTCGTGAACTACAACGCCGGTACGCTCGGGACCTCGATGGTGGAGGGCCGGATCGTGGCCGGCGTGGTGGTCGACGACGGCAGCGACATCGGCGCCGGGGCGTCGATCATGGGCACCCTGTCCGGCGGCGGCAAGGCGGTCGTCTCGATCGGCAAGCGCTGCCTGATCGGCGCCAACGGCGGGACCGGCATCTCGCTCGGCGACGACTGCGTGATCGAGGCCGGACTGTACGTGACCGCGGGCACCAAGGTGACGCTGCCGGACGGCGCGGTCGTCAAGGCGCGCGAGCTGTCGGGCCAGCCAGGTCTGCTGTACATCCGCAACTCCGTCACCGGTGCCGTCGAGGCGCGGCCCCGGCAGGGTGAAGGCATCACCCTGAACGAGGCCCTGCATGCCAACGCGTGACGCTATCGACGCATGAGGTTGCCAACCGGCGCGGCGGGGAGCACGTCAAACCTTTCGTGAGCGTCAACCCGAACGGCCAGGCGGAACCCGGAGGCCGGTCCCGCACGTTGGGACCGGTATGCCGATGAAACGTGGCGCCATCGTTGCCGTGGGTCTCGTCGGCGCGCTCGCCCTGGCCGTCGGTGCCGGCATCTCCTGGATCAGCGGCAAGGGCGTGGGCCCCCTGCTCCCGCCCCGCGAGCAGTGCGAGGCCACCGTCGGCACCAGCACCGTCGTGCTCGACCTGGAGCAGGCAGAGGCAGCCGCGATCATCGCCGGAGTCGCCGTACGCCGCGGGCTCCCGCCCCGGGCAGCCACGATCGCCCTCGCGACGGCGTACCAGGAGTCGGGACTGCGGAACCTGGCCCATGGGGACCGGGACTCGCTCGGGCTGTTCCAGCAGCGGCCGTCGCAGGGGTGGGGAACGGCTGCGCAGGTGCAGGACCCGCACTACGCGGCTTGGAAGTTCTACGACGCACTGGTGAAGATCAAGAACTACGAGCAACTGGCGATCACCGTTGCGGCTGACCGTGTTCAGAGGAGCGCGTACCCCAACGCGTACGCCGATCACGAGGCGGACGCGCGCGTACTGGCATCCGCGCTGACAGGTCAGTCCAAAGGAGTGTTCAGCTGCACTGTGGACACCGCATCGCTCAAAGCCGAGACGATCGGGAAGAACGGACTCACCCCACGGGCCGAGGCCGTCCGCCAGGACCTGGCGAAGACGTTCGGGCCGCTCCCTACCGGTGGATACGCACCCGGCGGGATCAGTACGGGCCACATGGAGGGCTCAGCGCACTACGAGGGCCGCGCGGTCGACATCTTCGTGAAGCCGATCTCCACGGCGAACACGGTGAAGGGCTGGGCGCTGGCACAGTACCTGGTGGCGCAGGCGGAACGCCTCGGCATCCGCACGATCATCTTCAGCGACCACATCTGGACCTCCGGTTCCCGCTCGGACAACGGCTGGCGCGACTACACACCCCCGGACCGAGCCGGAAACACAGCCACCCTCCGCCACCTCGACCACGTCCACGTCGACGTGATCGAGGAGTAGAAGCTCTCAGGCATGGAACCACCCGGGTGAAGTGATCACCCGGGTGGTTCTTGCTGGTGGTGCGGGGACCTTATTCGTCGTGCTCCTGCGGGGGCAGGGCGGCGATGAACGGGTGGTCCTTGTCGATCTTGCCGAGCTTCGAGGCGCCGCCGGGCGAGCCGAGGTCGTTGAAGAAGTCGACGTTCGCGGTGTAGTAGTCCTTCCACTGCTCCGGGGTGTCGTCTTCGTAGTAGATGGCTTCCACCGGGCAGACCGGCTCGCACGCCCCACAGTCGACGCACTCGTCCGGGTGGATGTAGAGCATCCGGTTGCCCTCGTAGATGCAGTCGACGGGGCACTCCTCGACGCAGGCGAGGTCCTTGAGGTCAACACACGGCTGCGCGATGACGTAGGTCACTGGTACTCCTCCTATGGACAGCAGGCGCAGCGGGACTCTGGGGTGCTGCGGTGCGGTATTGCTCGGTCTCTAGTATCACGGTAGTACCTCGCCCACTCTGCCAGGAGTCCGCATCGTGTCAGGCCTCAGTGTCCGTGATATCGGCCACCGTGTAGTGGTCCGCCACCGGCTAGGAGGCGGACAGCTCACCGATGTCATCGGGGTACTGCAATCATTCGGGGCGGATTCGCTTGTGGTCCGCCATGTCGACAGTACGCCGCACAGCATCCTGCTGTCCGCTGTGGAGGCCGCCAAACCGATCCCGCCGATGCCGCTGCGCCCGGTCGACGTGGAGCAACTCTTCCTCACCACCGCGCTCGGCCGCCCCGCTGTGGAGACCTCGTACGTCGGGCAGTGGTTGCTGCGGGCGTCGTCGGGATGGACCGGAAGGGGCAACTCGCTGCTCCCGGCCGGCGATCCCGGGATCGGAACAGAGGAAGCGCTCAAACGGGCCCGAGCCTTCTACGACGAGCGCGGCCTGCCTTCGCTGGCCCTGGTACGGCTGGACAGCCCTCTGACCGAGGAGATCCGCCGCTACGGCTGGACGGATGCTCGGCCCGAGCAGTCCGACGTACTGGTGATGCACACCACGCTGGACCTGGTGAACGCCGTACCGGCCTACGAAGTGACGGTCCACGACCGCCCGGACGCGGAGTGGTACTCGGTCGCGTTCGAGGGCCCTGTGCCGGACGCCGCGCCTGCTGTGATGGAGGGAGCGCCCCGGGCCGCCTTCGCGTCGATCAGGCTGGACGGGCGGGTGGTAGCTGTCGGGCGGGGTTCGATGACGGGCCACTGGGTCGGGATCGACGGCGTCCGCGTGGACCCGGCGTACCGGCGCAAGGGCCTCGGCACAGGCGTCCTGCAGGGCCTGACTCGCTGGGCCGGACCGCTGGGCGGCCGCCGCAGCTACCTGGAGGTCGTCGAGGAGAACGCAGCTGCCCTCACTACCTACACCAATCTCGGTTACACCCCGGCCTACCGCTACCGCTACCTCACCGCCGACTAAGCCGCCCCGAGGGCGTTAGGGTCTGACGCATGGCAGACCACCCGGAGCAGCGGCCGGAGTACGCAGGGGATTTCGAGGGCACGATTCACGTCGAGTACAAGCCGCATCCGGATGACGGCGTCGCGGATCCGGGCGAGATCGTCTGGACCTGGGTGCCGTTCGAGGAGGACCACCACCGCGGCAAGGACCGGCCGGTGCTGGTGGTCGGGTCCGACGGGGCCTGGTTGCTCGCGCTGATCCTGACCAGCAAGGACCACGACCGCGACGCGGCCGACGAGGCGCGCTGGGGACGGGTCTGGCTCGATATCGGCAGCGGGCTCTGGGACAAGGAAGGCCGGCGCAGCGAGGTCAGGCTCGATCGCGTACTACGAATCGATCCCGGCCAGGTTCGCCGGGAAGGCGCGGTGATCGGCGAACCCATCTTCGCTGAGGTCGCCGATCACCTGCACGAACTGCATCGCGCCTGACTCAGGACACTTAGCTCGGTGGACGCGTCACGCCCGTGGACGGCTTGCCGCCGGCCGGCGGGGTGTCCGGGGTCGGCGGTGGCGTCGTACCGGGCTTCGGGCCACAGCGGATGTCGTCGGCCGCGTTGTAGTTGGTGGTGAAGGACTCGGTCTTCACCCGCTGGCCGTTCTTCGCGAAGTACCGGTAGATCTTGATGTCGAACCCGGCCGTCGGGGCCTGCGGACGGCAGCCGGCCTCGGTGTTGTAGACCAGCCCCGGGGAGCGGGGGTTGGACTTCGCGGATTGGCCGGCGGTGATGTCCCAGACCTTGGTGCCCCAGATCTTCACCGTGATGCTGCCCTGGGTGCCCGGGGTGGACGCTGTGAACAGCGTCTGCACGAGGATGCCGTGACCGGAGTCGTTCTGGAACTTCAGGTCCACCGACGGCCACGCCACGGTCGCCTCACGGCCGACCGGGTAGCGGCTGATGTAGACGCTGTGCGCCTTGTGCTCGACGTCCTTCAGGCCGGCGAAGAAGGCCGCGTTGAAGGTGGTGGTGGCCGATTGCGAAACGCCGCCGCCGAGGTCGAGGACGAACTTGCCGCCGTTGATGATGTTGCCCTCGGTGAAGCCGTTCTCCTTGGTGCGCTCACCGACGATCTTGTTCAGGCTGAACGTCTCGTCCGGCTTCAGCAGCGTGCCGTTGATCTTGCGGGCCGCGGTGCCGATGTTCACATTGCGGTAGTCGGCGTGCGGGAACTTGGTGGTGAACTGCCCCATCACCTCGGTGATGCCGAGCGCCTGGGCGGCCTCGGTGGTCACCTTGGCCTTGGACTGCGCGAGCCCGACCGCCGCCTTCCGCTGCCCCTCGGGCTTCGGCAGGATCGAGAGGATCGCCGGCACCACCTTGTCCCGCGCGACGACCTGGCCGTCGACGGCCGGGATCACCTTCGGCTTGCCGGCGACGATCTGCACGGTCGCGTCCTTCGGCAGCGTCTCCAGGTCCTTGAACCGCTCCCTGAACAGCGGCTCCAGCTTCTTCGCGTCCAGGCTCGGCGTGAAGGTGCCGTCCTTGGCGACCAGCTTGAGCGCCGGAGACAGCTCGGCGGGGGTCAGGTTCACGCCCTTGTCGCCGACGGTCAGCCGGACCGGCGCGGACATGGCCGGTTCGGCGTACTCCTTCATGGCCTTGTCGATCGCGTCCGAGCCGGCCTTGGGCTTGGTCACCGCGACCGGCAGGTCCTTCGGGTTGCCGTCCGACGGGAAGCCGGAGACGAGCGTCTCGCCCGCCTTGTCGTTGTCCAACTGCAGGCCGTCGGCCGGTGCGTGCTGGACGGCCTTGGTGTCGTCGAAGGTGATGCTGCCCTCGGTAGCCGCGCGGTTCACCTGCCCCGCGAGCTTGTCGACGGCCGCCTTGAGCTTGCCCTCGTCGCGCTTGATCACCGGCGCGACCGCGTCACCGCCGGTCATCACCTGCCAGATCCGCGCCGGGTTGAGGCTGCGCCCCGCCCCCGCCTCGGCGACGGTCGCGTCGACATCGAGGCTGAGCCCGGCGTCGGCCGGCTTCACCTGGTACGTCGAGTCGCCGGCCTTCACCTTGATCGGCAGGTTCAGCCGATCCTTGATCCCGGCCTGCAACTTCTCCTTGGCGGCGTCCTCGGACAAACCGCCGAGCGGAATCCCCAGGACGGTCGTATCTCCCGGAACCTTGTCGCCGGTCACCGCGAACGCCACGCCATAGGCGATCACGAGCACCCCGAACCCTGCGGCGGCGATGATGCCCGCGCGCTTGTTTCTCCCCACCGGACAGGATCCTCCTGCTCGAACCAATGACAGACGCCACATCCTACGGGATGCTGCTGCCCCTACTTGCCCCGGACTTCCCGGTACTGCCCCGCGTAGTAGATCAGGCCGGTGGGGTCACCTTGCTCGCTCGCGCCGAGGCTGAGCACCTCACCGACCACAATCGTGTGATCGCCGCCCTCATAGGTCGCCCAGGTACGGCACTCCAGCCAGGAAAGCGCTCCCACGACCAGCGGACACCCCGTCTTCGGCCCAGCCGAGATGGGCACGCCGTCGAACTGGCTGTACAGGTCGCGACCGGACTTGGCGAAGCGCTCCGCAAGCTCCCGGTGACTGTCCGCAAGCACGGACACGGCCCAGTACCCACAGTCCAGTACGGCGTCGTGCATCCGCACCCCCTTGTCCACACAGACAAGCACCAGCGGCGGATCCAAAGACACCGAAGTGAACGCACTCGCGGTCATCGCGTGCGCCACCCCACCCTGCAACGTGCTCATGATCGTGATCCCCGACCCGAACCGGCCCATCGCAGTACGGAACTCCGCTGGCGAGACGCTGCCGCTGGGCTCCGAAGTCACCCCAGCAGCCTATGTCCAGCACCGGGTTGATACCTCAACCCACAGTGTGGATCTGGTCACTCCCGGACGAGTCGCGACGAGGTTCGAGGAGCGCTTGGATGTGATCGGCGTCGATGCCGTGGGCCGTGTGAAGGCGATGTGCCGTTGTCCACTCGGTCCGCGCCCGGTCATGATCGCCGAGCCCGGCGTGCGCATGTCCGATCTGGACCCGGATGCTGGCCTCCCGGTAGGTCCCCAACACCCTCGGTGGTCACACCGAGGATGCTCTCAGATGCCGGCGAAGAGGTCGTGTTCGACGCCGTCGGGGCCAGGAGTCGGTGTGCCCTTGACCAGGCGGTAGGCCTCGGCGCCCCAGATTTCGCTGCCGTTGTTGTTGGAGAGTGCGAAGAACGGGCCGTCCACGGTGATCTGGGTGGCGTGCGCCTTCATGGCGGTCATCTTGCGGTCGATGTAGCCCTCGGCGCCGATCACGCAGTCGATGAACCGGTCGGGCGTGACGAAGGCGCCGAGCGGGCCTTCAGGGTCCAGCCCTTCGAAGGTGGTGGTGTCACCGGCGTCGCGGAGTTTGCGCAGGCTCTCGCGCAGGGCCGACTCGGCCATCGCGGTCCAGTAGATCTTCGGGATCTCCCAGGCCTCCCCGAGGTCCTCCCGGTACGACCGGGCGGCGGCCAGCGAGGCTGCGTACGTCGCGACCCGATGCGCCTGGACGTGGTCGGGATGGCCGTAGTTGCCGTACTGGTCGTAGGTCACCAGCACCTGCGGACGAATCTCCCGGATCACCGGTACGAGGTCGTTCGCGGCGGCTAGCAGGTCTGCCTGCCAGAAGCTGTCCGGCCGGGTCTGAGGCGGGACTGCCGCATTGCCCTCGTCGTCGTAGATCATCCCGGTGTCGCGGTATTTGCCCGGGCCGCCGAGGAACCGGTGGTCGGTGACACCGAGTTCCTTCATCGCCGCGGCCAACTCGCCGATCCGATGGGTACCGAGCTGATCGCTCTGGTCCGCCGCGAGGTGGGCCAACTCCGGCACCAGCACCTCGCCCTCTTCCCCGAGCGTGCAGGTGACCAGCGTGACGTGGGCTCCCTCAGCCACGTAGCGCGCCATCGTGGCCCCGTTGTTGATCGTCTCGTCGTCCGGGTGGGCATGAACCAGCAGCAACCTGCGGTCGGGAAGATCACTCATGCCGTCAGCCTACGTCGGCCCACGGACAGGAAACCGAGCAGGAATCAGCCGAAGCGGCGCACCAGCAGGCAGCCGGCCTGGAAGCGTGACCGGGCCCCGAGTCCCTCGACCAGAGCACTGATCTCGGCCCGCACCGTCCGCAGTGACAGCCCCAGCTGGCGCGCGATCGCGGCATCCTTCGCCCCGGTGGCCATCAGCCGGCCGATCAGCACCTGCCGATTGGTCAGCTCCCGCGCCGCGACCGGAGCGCGTCGCCGCGAACTCAGTTCGTAGATCTCACAGACGACCTCCGGCGCGAAATCCTCCATCCGAACCGCAGGGACAGCCTGGTACACCGACATACGCTTCTCCTCCCCAGTTGCCGAGCAGATGCAATTCTGCTGCCGGGTCAGTCCGGGTCACCAGGTACAACCCATACAGTTCACCCATACAAATGTGGCGATCGCGGGGGTGACGGAGTGGAGTCGCAGTTCGCGGCGCTGCTGCGGCGGCATCGAGTGGCCGCCGGCCTGACCCAGAACGAGCTGGCGGCGCTGGCCGGAGTCAGCGTGCAGGCCATCAGCACGCTCGAGCGCGGCACCCGGCGTTACCCCCAGGTGAGTACCGTCAGCGCCCTGGCGGACGCCCTCCACCTGGGCGAGGACCAGCGGGCGGCTCTCCAGGCAGCCGGATCCCGCCGGGGCCGGACCAGCATTGCCAAGAAACAGCCCGATGCCGCGCCTGCGGCAGCCGCCTCACCCCGGCAACTGCCCTTCACGAGCGGGGACTTCACCGGCCGGGTCCAGGAACTCGACGAGCTCAGCAAGCACCTGACCAGCGCCCGCGGCGTGAGCGTCACCTCCATCACCGGCATGGGGGGCATCGGCAAGACCACGCTGGCCCTCCATGTGGCACACCAGGTCGCCGACTGCTTCCCGGACGGCCAGCTCTACCTGGACCTGCGCGGCTTCGGACTCGGACCGCCCCTGGAACCTCTGGACGCCCTCACCTATCTCCTGGAGGATCTCGGCGAGACCCCGCCGGCCGACCTGCCCACAGCGGCCGCCAGGCTCCGTACTGCGCTCGCCGCGAAGCGACTGGTTCTCCTTCTGGACAACGCGTCCAACCACGAGCAGGTCCAGCAGCTCCTACCGGGCACAGGGGGCTGCGCCGTCCTGGTGACGAGCCGCCGCAGCATGGCCACGCTGGGCGGGCGTCAGTTCCACCTGGGCGAACCACCTCTGCATGAGTCGATCGAGATGCTTCGGCAGATCTCAGGCCGGCCAGATGCCCCAGAGGCCGAGTGCGCCGAGGTGGTCCGGCAATGCGGTGGTCTGCCGCTGGCGATCCGGATGGCTGGTGCCCGGTTGGCGTCGCGCCCGAGCTGGCCGGTCGCGCACCTCGCGGATCGTCTCGCCGACGGCCGCCGCCGGCTGGACGAACTACAGCTCGACGACTCCGGCGTACGGGCGACCCTGGTGCTATCCATCGAGCAACTGGCCGGCAGCGACGACCCGGTCGACGCGCAGGCGGTCTCGATGTTCGCTTTGCTCGGAGTGACGGACTGCCTGGAGCTCACGTCACCGTTGGCGGCTGCTCTGTCCGGCAGTCCCGAGCCCGAGGCTGTCAGGGTGCTGGAGAGGCTCGTCGACGTCCATCTGCTGACGACGCCCGGGCCGGGCCGGTACCTGCTGCACGACCTGGTCCGGGTGGCTGCGCGCGAGTTCGCCGAACAGGTCCTGACCGAGGCAGACCGGCTCGCGGCTACCACTCGATGGGTCAGGCGGAGCTCCGCCGTGGCGTGGAAGGCCAGCGAGTACGTCGGCCACGGGATGACCCGGGGGCGGTGGCTCGACAAGGAATGGCTGGAAGGCGTCGACGATCTCCCCGGCCAGGACGACGTCATGGCGTGGCTCGACAGTGAGCGCCCCAACCTGATTCCGACGATCCAGCAGGCGGTCGCGGAACAGCCAGAGCTCGCAGTACAGCTCGCTCTCGGTCTGAACGCGTACTACACGGTCCGGCGAGCCTGGCTCGAGTGCCTGCAGGCCAACGAGGCCGTACTACGTCTCGTCACGAGCGGACCGGACCTTGTAGCCGAGGGACTGGTACTGCATGACCTCGGCGCTGCACACGCCGAGCTAGGCCAGCACGAGCAGGCTGTGCCTCCACTACAGCGGGCAAGCGATGTTCTGCACGACAGCCTGGAGCTGTACCGCAAGGCAGGAGCCGCGATACAGCAGGCGGAGGTGCTGAGCGAGCTGGGGAAGCTCTGCCTGGCGCAAGGCCGCTATGACCAAGCAGTCGTCTACCAGAGCGAAGGCCTCGCCATCGCGGGCCAGTACGGCGACTGGCTGTGCGAGGCGGACATCCGCAAGAACCTCGGCGAGATCCGCAAGGCCCAGGGATTGTTGCCCGAGGCCCGTAGAGAGTGGCGGCTCGCGCTGTCCATCCGCGAGCAGCACAACGCCCACGGTGCCGCCGAGCTCCGCACGCTGCTCGGCTCAGCCTGAAAGCCTGAAACAAAAGGCGGGGTGGCACCGGGCGAACCCGGTACCACCCCGACTCGTCAATCTTCAGTCGGTGTTACGACTGACTCAGTTGGCCTTCTTCAGACCGATCTGGGTCAGGTCCGGCAGACCACCCGTGTTGGGGTCGGCGACCGGGTTGTCGACGTTGGAGCCCACGACGTACACGTTGAGGTCCTTGACGATCGGCACCAGCGGCACCGTCTTCATGATCTCGGTGTAGAGGTCCGAGAGACCCGTGGTCAGCTTGGCCTTGTCGGTCTCCTTCTCGAGCTCGGCCATCTTGTCCCAGCCGACGGTGTTACGACCGTAGTTGTTCTGCGCGGGCTTGTTCGGGGCGGTGGTGTCCGGCCCGAACACCGGCGGCACGACGGTCGCCAGCGTCGCCCAGTCGTAGCACCAGCCGGCAGTGATCAGATCAGTAGCCGACGAGTCCTGCTGCTGGGTCGAGTAGTAGTTGTCGCCCGGGATCTTCTGGATATCGACGTTGACGCCGATGGACTTCCAGGACGCTTGCGCGGCCTCAGCAGCCTTCACGGCCAGACCTGCGTCGGAGGTACCCAGGACGAGCTTCTCGCCCTTGTAACCGGCCTCGGTCAGCAGTTGCTTGGCCTTCACCGGGTCGCCCTCCGGCGGAACCTTGAAGGTCTCCTCCGGCTTGTAGCCGTCCAGGTCCTCCGGAATGATCGAGTCGACGACCGCGGAGAGCCGCTCGCCACCTCGTCCGTCGCGGTAGCTGGTCCGGTCCAGACCGACGTACAGCGCCTCGCGGAGCTTCTGGTTCTTCAGCAGCGGCTTCTGCTCGTTGAAGGCGATGTAACGACGGCAGACGTCAGTGGACTCGATCACCCGGTCCTTGACGTTCGCCTGGTTCGTCTTCGCGATGTTCTCCGGCTGGACGCCCCCGAAGCTCACCGAGCTCTGGTCTGCGGTGCCGTCGGCGAACAGACGCTGGTCGACGGTCGCCGGGGCGTCGCCGAACTTGAAGATGAACTTGTCCGGCAGCGCGGTGCGCAGCGGGTCGGTCTTCGCGTCCCAGTTCTCGTTGCGAACCAGCACGAGCTGCTTCTTACGGGTGTAGGACTCGATCTTGTACGGGCCCGTGGCGACCGGGTGGTTGTCGTACTGGGTCTTGGTGTCCTTGGCCTTCGGCACCGGCGACCAGATCTTCATGCTCGCGGTGCCCTCGAAGGTCGGGACCGGACGGTTCAGCTTGAAGACGATGGTCTTCTCGTCCGGCACCTCGATCGCGGTGCAGCCCTTGCCGCCGTTGTTGCCGGCGACGTACGGGCCTTTGTAGCCGGCACAGTCGAGGTACTCGTGCGCGTAGGGCGCACCCTCTTGCATGTCGGCGGAGAAGGACCGCTCGGCGCCGTACTTGATGTCGGCGGCCGTGATCGCGGTGCCGTCCTCGTACTTCAGCCCGTCCTTCAGCTTGAAGGTCCAGGTCTTGAAGTCGGGGGTCGACTCATAGCTCGCCGCCAGGTCGTTCTCCAGGACGATCTTCTTCGCCTTGGCGTCGTAGCGGTAGTCCGTCAGCGTCCGGGTGATCAGCTTGCCGATCATGCCCGAGTCGGTGACGAAGTTGCGTTGCGGGTCCAGGTGCTCCACGTCGTTCTCGTGGTAGACGGTGACGGTGCCCCCCTTGGCCCCGGCCGTAGCCTGGTCGGTCGGCGAGGCTGCATCGTCGTCTCCGCCGCATGCAGTTGCCGTCAGGGTCAGTGCGAGACCTGCCGCAATTACCTGTCCGACTCGTTTGGCGTGCTTCATAGCCAGTATCCCTTCCTTTTTCATGACGTTCGAACGCCGGATCACGGCGGCCTGTAAAGGTTGAATCTCCGTCATTTGGCGGTCATCAACTCACGTATTCACAAGCCGACGCAATGCGCGTCAGCCCCCTTGATCAAACCGTGACCGCTTCCATGCCGTCGCTAGACCTTGCGGGTACGTTCCGTTACGGTCAGATCACATCCCGTTCCTCGGGGAAGTGACACGCGGCCTTGTGGCCGGGAGCCCCGATCTGGAGGAGCGGCGGTTCCTGCTCGGCGCAGATGTCCTGCGCCTTCCAGCACCGCGTCCGGAATCGGCATCCGGACGGCGGGTTCAGTGGGCTCGGCACGTCGCCGGTCAGCCGGATCCGTTCACGGTTCGCGGTCGCGTCCGGATCGGCCTCGGGGACCGCGGACAGCAGCGCGTGCGTGTACGGGTGCCGGGCATGGTTGTACAGCTCGTCCCGGTCGGCGGTCTCGACCACCTTGCCGAGGTACATCACCGCGACCCGGTCCGAGATGTGCCGGATCACCGACAGGTCGTGGGCGATGAACAGGTACGCGAGGTCGAACTCGTCCTGCAGGTCCTCCAGCAGATTCACGATCTGCGCCTGGATGGAGACGTCGAGCGCCGACACCGGCTCGTCGCAGACGATCAGCTTCGGCCGCAGGGCCAGTGCCCGGGCGACCCCGATCCGCTGCCGCTGACCGCCGGAGAACTCGTGCGGGTACCGGTTGTAGTGCTCGGGGTTCAGCCCGACCCGCTCCATCAGCGTCTGGACGGCCTTCTTGGTGCTGGTGTCGGTCTTCACCTTCTGGATGTCGAACGGTGCCCCGATGATGGTGCCGACCGTCTGGCGCGGGTTCAGCGACGAGAACGGGTCCTGGAAGATCATCTGGATCTCGCGCCGGTACGGCCGCATCCTGGCCCGGCTCAGGTGGGTGATGTCCGACCCCTCGAACCGGATCGTCCCGCCGGTGGGCTCGTCCAGCCTGGTCACCAGCCGGCCGGTGGTCGTCTTCCCGCAGCCCGACTCGCCGACGACGCCGAGCGTCTCACCGGTGGCGATGGTCAGGTCGATGCCGTCGACCGCCTTCACGGCCCCGGTCTGACGCTGGAAGATGATGCCGCGGGTGACCGGGAAGTAGCGCTGCAGCCCCTGGACCTCGAGCAGCAACTCACCTCGCTCGGGCTGCCCGGTGGCGGCCTGCTCGACCGACGTCGACGTACTCACGATCGCTCCTCGTGCTTCGGTGCCGCCATCACAGGGCCGGCTTGATCTGCTCGGTGAACAACCGCTTGCGCTGCTCGGGCTCGATGTGGCACCGAACCCGATGCCCGTCCGCGTCGATCTGCAGCAGCTCGGGCAGCTCGCCGGTGCACGAGTGCCCCTCGACGTACTGCTGGTAGTCGCAGCGCGGCTGGAACGGGCAGCCCTTGGGCAGGTTGATCAGCGACGGCGGTGTGCCCCGGATCGACTTGAGCCGGTGGTCGCCGCCGCGGTTCACCCGCGGGATCGAGCCGAGCAGTCCCCAGGTGTACGGCATCTCCGGCCGGTAGAAGATGTCCCGGACCTTGCCGGCCTCGACCACCCGGCCGCCGTACATCACGACCACGTCCTGGGTCATCTGGGCGACCACGCCGAGGTCGTGGGTGATGATGATGATCGCGGAGTTGAACTCCTTCTGCAGATCCATCATCAGGTCGAGGATCTGGGCCTGCACGGTCACGTCCAGGGCCGTGGTCGGCTCGTCCGCGATCAGCAGGGCCGGGTCGCACATCAGCGCCATCGCGATCATCGCGCGCTGCCGCATACCGCCGGAGAACTGGTGCGGGTAGTCCTCGAACCGCTTGTTCGGCGACGGGATGCCGACCCGCTCGAGCAGATCGATGGCGCGCCTCTTGGCCACCGCCTTCGACACGTCGTTGTGCACCAGGTACGCCTCGGTCAGCTGGTCGCCGACCCGGTAGAACGGGTGCATCGCCGACAGCGGGTCCTGGAAGATCATCGCCACCTGCTGGCCGCGCAGCCGGCGGATCTCCGGTACCGACATCGAGACCAGTTCGGCGCCGTCCAGCCAGATCTCACCGGTGACCTTGGCCCGGCTGCCCTTGTGCAGGCCCATGATCGCCAGGCTGGACACGCTCTTGCCGGAACCGGACTCGCCGACGATGCCCAGGGTCTTACCGCGTTCGAGGGTGAAGCTCAGGCCGTTGACGGCCTTCACCATCCCGTCGTCGGTCGGGAAATGCACCTGCAGGTCCTTCAACTCCAGGAACGGCCGGCCGGTCTCCCGGGCGGGCGCCTCCGTCGTTGTCACTGACTCGGTCACTGGTCTCCTCGTCGAATCACGACAACCGCACGCGCGGGTCGATGAAGGCGTACAGGATGTCGACGACGACGTTCGCGACCACGACGAAGATCGCCGCGAACAGGACGACGCCCATGATCGCCGGCAGGTCGTTGCCGAGCACCGAGTCGATCGAGAACTTGCCCAGCCCGGTGATGCTGAAGACCTGTTCGGTGATGACCGCGCCGCCCAGCAGGCCGCCGAGGTCGAGCCCGAAGATGGTCACGATCGGGGTCAGCGCGGAGCGCAGTCCGTGCTTGAACACCACTGTGCGTTCACTGAGCCCCTTGGCCCGGGCGGTGCGGATGTAGTCCTCGTTCATCGTGTCGATCATGTTGGCCCGGGTGAGCCTCGTGTAGAGGGCCGCGTAGACCAGCGCCAAGGTGATCCACGGCAGGATGTAGAACTGCAGCCATTTCGCCGGACCCACGTCGAACAAGGCCGCGTTGGCCGTATCGGGGAACGGTATCCATTTCAGCTTGACGATGAAGAGGAACAGCAACAGGTAGCCGAACACGATGGTCGGGAACGAGACGCCGAACAACGCGACCCCGACGCTGAGTTTGTCCAGCCACTTGCCCTTGCGCAAGGCGGCCAGCAGCCCGAGCATCACCCCGAAGAACAGCCAGATGACGGCGGCGCCGGTGGCGAGCCAGAGGGTCGCCGGGAACGCGTCGGAGATCGAGTCCCAGACCGGTACGCCGTTCTGGTACGACTCACCGAAGCACGGCCAGGCGCACTCGCGCTCGCTGCCCTCGGAGCCGATCGTCCGGCCGCCGGGGTTGACCAGGCCCTTCATGTAGGTGCCGTACTGGACGATCAGCGGGTCGTCGAAGCCATAGGTGGCGTTGACCGTGGCGATCGTCTCGGTGTTGCAGTTCTTGCCGCAGATCAGCAGCGCCGGGTTCGCCGGGGTGACCCAGAACAGGAAGAAGGTGATAGCGCTGATCACCCACAGGATGACGATGGTCTGCAGCAGCCGGCGGATCAGATAACGGCCCATTGGTCAGCTCCTCCCGGCCCGCGGGTCGAGGGCGTCGCGTACCGAGTCGCCCAGCAGGTTGAACGCGAGCACGGTGATGAACAGCGCCAGGCCCGGGAAGAACAGGTAGAGCGGGTTGGACTCGATCCAGTCCGACGCGTCGGCGATCATCCGGCCCCACGACGCGGTGGGCTCCTTGATCCCGACGCCCAGGAAGGACAGCGCGGCCTCCGCGGTGATGTTGCCCGGGATCAGCAGGGTCGTATAGACCAGCAGAGTCGGGATCAGGTTCGGCAGGATCTGCCGGAAGATCACATAGATCGGGCCGGCGCCGAGCGATCGGGCCGCCTCGACGAACTCCCGCTCCCGTAGGGACAGAACCTGGCCGCGGACGATCCGGGCCAGATACGCCCAGCCGAAGAAGCCGAGGACGAACATCAGCACGCCCATCCGCAGCGCGTTGTCGTCCGGGATGCCGAACAGGTCCTGGCCGCGGCTGGCGATCACCGGGGTGAGCGCCATCACGAACAGCAGCGTCGGGAAGCTCAGCATGATGTCCATCAGCCGGCTCAGCAGCGTGTCGACCCAGCCGCGGAAGTAGCCCGAGACCATCCCGACCACAGTGCCGATGACGATCGCGATCACCGTGCCGCCGAGCGCTACCAGCAGCGAGACCCGGGTGCCGTAGACCAGCCGGGAGAACACGTCCCGGCCGTTCTGCGGCTCGACACCGAGCCAGTGCTCGCTGCTCGTGCCGCTGCCCCACAGGCCACCGATCGGGATCCCTCCGTCACGGGTGTTCAGCAACGGGTTACCGTCCGAGTCTGTCTTGTTGAACTGGTCCGGCGGGAAGCCGTTCAGCTTCACGATCAGCGGGGCGAAGATCGCCACCGCGACGATGAGCAGGATCAGGAGCGCGCTGATGATCGCGATCTTGTCCTTCTTCAGCCGGGCCAGGGCGATCTGACCGAGAGAACGCCCTTCGATCTGCTTGGCCTCGGCGGTGTCGGCGAGATGATCAGCCGGCAGCCCGCCGCCCTCTGGAGACTGGGCCTCCGATACCCCCAGCGTCATTGCTGTCGCCCGTCCTTCCCAGTTGATTCAATCGGCGGCCACCCCGGATTGCCGAGTTGCCGGAACCCTACGTATCTCGCAGTGTGGACGCTATGGGGCGGGGCCGCTCGTCGCTGAATCGTGACTGATCGCCTCGCCGTCGGCAAGCAACTCACGCAACCGGTGCACGAAAGGTCTGTCCGGTTCCAGCCAGGCGAGCTGATCCAGCTCCTCGGCGCCGACCCAGCGGATCTCGGTGTGTTCGCGCAGCACCGGCTCGCCTGCGGTGAGTTGCGCGACATACACCCTGAGTAGGTAGCGCTCGCCGATCGGTTGCCCTGAGCCCAGAACCGGCCCGATCCGCACCCGCAGGCCGAGTTCCTCCGCCAGTTCGCGTGCGCCGGCCGCCTGCTCGCTCTCCCCGGGCTCCACCTTGCCACCCGGGAACTCCCAGCCGCCCTGGTCGCCACTGCGGAGCGCGGCCAGGACCTTGCCGTCCCGGACCACGGCCACCCCGACGACCACCTGCCTGTCAGTCACGGACAGAGAATAACGACCCGGAACTGTCCGTGACGGCAGGCAGGATATGCAGCGTGGCGTTACAGAACAGGGTGCTGCCCACCCAGGAGATCGTGGCCGAGTCCGGCCGCGGCCTGCTGATGGGCAATCGCGGCTCCCTGCACGGCCCGGATCGGCGGCTGGGCAGCGCTCGCTGGCGGTCGAAGGCGTGGATCTGCTGCCTGCTCGACTACAAGGGCGTGCGCCGCGATCCGATGCCGCCCGGGCGGTGGACGGCGCTGTTCTTCTTCGACGAGGCCGTGGCGCTCGCCGCCGGCCATCGACCGTGTGCCTACTGCCGCCGCCGCGACTACCTCCTGTACGCCAGTGCGTGGGCCCGTGGCCGCGGTCTGCCGGAACGGCCCCGGGCAGTCGCGATGGACGCGCAGCTCCACCTCGAGCGGGTCGAACCACGCACCCGGCGCCAACGGACCACGATCGCCGAGCTCGCCGAACTCCCTGACGGCGCGATGATCCGGTGCGACGGCCGCCCGGCACTCGTCCTCGATGGAAACGTGCTCGGCTGGTCGTGGGAGGGATATGCCACACCGGTCCGACCGCCCGGGTTGCGGGAGGTCGAAGTCCTCACGCCGCCGGCGAATCTCGTTGTACTGAAGGCGGGATTCGTCCCCTTACTCCACTCATCGGCCATCGGCAACTGAGGTAAGCCTTACCAGGAACACGCCGTACGGAGGGGTCTTCCGTTGTGCGCCGCGCGCGGGCAAAGTGTGGCCATACTTACAGCGACAAAACCATTACTGGAGTCGGTATGGGTGACGGCAGCACCGTGGCATCCGTGCAACGCGCACTCGAAGCGGTGCACGCGGCAGTCGGCAAACTCAGCCAGGAGTACGGTGACACCCTCGGCATTCGCCGGCTGGTGTCCGACGTGGCCAGGTTGAGTGACGACCTGGCCGAGCTCGGCCCTCCCGACCCGCATCACAGACCCGGACCTGTTCCGGAGGACCTCGAGGAGATTCCCGACGTGGAGTATGACGCGTCCATGTGGACAGACGCGGAGCACGAAGGCTTCGGAGCACCGGACCGGCGCGCCCCATGAGTGAGAGAATCGAACGAGAAATTCAATACAGCGGCTTTGAGCCGTCAGATGCCGCCGTAGCGCAGCGAGGCCGCATCTGATGGCTCTTGGAGTTGACGCACCCGGTCGCGCTCAGATCGGGAAGAAAACACTGCGCACCGACCGCTGGTGGCTCGCGCCGCTGCGGATCGGGGTGATCCTGGCCTTCTTCGTCATCTATGCGACGGTCCGGATCTTCATGAACAAGTGGTACTGGGTCGATGAGCACCATTACCTCACTCCGCTGTACTCCCCCTGTATCAGCGACTCCTGCGTTCCCGGATCGAGTCACCTGGGCCGCTGGTTCGGCGACTTCCCGCGGTGGCTGCCGCTCAGCCTGATCACCTTCGCGGTGCTCGCAGGCTTCCGCGGTACTTGCTACTACTACCGCAAGGCCGGCTACCGCTCGCTCTTCTTCGCGCCGTCGGCCTGTGCCGTCCCGGAGCCGCACAAGACCTACACGGGTGAGACGAAGTTCCCGCTGATCGCGCTGAACCTGCACCGCTACTTCTTCTACGGCGCGCTGGTCTTCGGCCTGCTGAACGTCTACGACGGCGTCCAGGCGTTCCACGGCGAGGACGGCGGCTTCGGCCTCGGCCTGGGCACGTTGATCATCTGGGTCAACCTGGTGATGTTGTGGCTGTACACGTTGTCGTGCCACGCCTGCCGGCACATCGTCGGCGGACGGCTGAAGAACTTCTCCAAGCACCCGCTGCGGTACCGCTACTGGACCTTCGTGTCCAAGCTGAACCCCAAGCACGGCACCTTCGCGATGGCCTCGCTCTTCACCGTGATCCTGACCGACGCCTACATCATGGCGGTCTCGGCCGGCTGGTTCTCCGATCTACGCTTCTTCAACTGATACAGGACTCGTACCCCTATGACTGAGCTGGAACGACACTCCTACGACGTCGTCGTGATCGGGGCCGGCGGCGCCGGTCTGCGTGCGGCGATCGAGGCCCGCGAGCAGGGCAAACGCACCGCGATCGTGTGCAAGTCCCTGTTCGGCAAGGCCCATACGGTGATGGCCGAGGGCGGTTGCGCGGCCGCGATGGGCAACGCGAACTCGAACGACAACTGGCAGGTCCACTACGTCGACACCATGCGCGGCGGCAAGTTCCTGAACAACTGGCGGATGGCCGAACTGCACGCGCAGGAAGCCCCCGACCGGGTCTGGGAGCTGGAGACGTACGGCGCGCTGTTCGACCGCACCCCGGACGGACGGATCAGCCAGCGGAACTTCGGCGGTCACACCTACCCGCGGCTGGCGCACGTCGGCGACCGCACCGGCCTGGAGCTGATCCGCACCCTGCAGCAGAAGATCGTCTCGCTGCAGCAGGAGGACTTCGCCGCCACCGGTGACTACGAGGCCAACCTCAAGGTCTACGCCGAGTGCACCGTGACCGAGTTGATGAAGGACGGAGATGCGATCTCCGGGGCCTTCGGGTACTGGCGCGAGTCCGGCCGGTTCATCCTGTTCGACGCACCGGCTGTGATTCTCGCCACTGGCGGGATCGGCAAATCCTTCAAGGTCACCTCGAACTCGTGGGAGTACACCGGTGACGGGCACGCGCTGGCGATGCGGGCCGGCGCGACCCTGATCAACATGGAGTTCGTCCAGTTCCACCCGACCGGCATGGTCTGGCCGCCGTCGGTGAAGGGCATCCTGGTCACCGAGTCGGTTCGCGGTGACGGTGGCGTGCTGAAGAACTCCGAGGGCAAGCGGTTCATGTTCGACTACGTGCCGGACGTGTTCCGCGCGCAGTACGCGGAGTCCGAGGACGAGGCCGACCGCTGGTACAAGGATGCGGACAACAACCGGCGTCCCCCGGAGCTGCTGCCGCGCGACGAGGTCGCCCGGGCGATCAACTCCGAGGTGAAGGAGGGCCGCGGTACTCCGCACGGCGGCGTCTTCCTGGACGTGTCCTCCCGGCTGCCGGCCGAGGAGATCAAGCGCCGGCTCCCGTCGATGCACCACCAGTTCCTGGAGCTGGCGGATGTCGACATCACCGCCGAGCCGATGGAGGTCGGCCCGACCTGTCACTACGTGATGGGTGGTGTCGAGGTGGACCCCGACACCGCGCAGTCCGTAGTACCGGGGCTGTACTCGGCCGGTGAGGTTGCCGGCGGCATGCACGGGTCGAACAGGCTCGGTGGCAACTCGCTGTCCGACCTGCTCGTCTTCGGACGGCGGGCCGGCATGGCCGCCGCCCTGTACGTCGATTCGCTGGGCGCCGAGCGGCCGAAGATCTCCGAGGCCGATGTGGACTCCGCGGCCGCGGAGGCACTGGCTCCCTTCGAGCTCGAGGGCGGCGAGAATCCGTACACGATCCACCAGGAACTGCAGCAGGCGATGAACGACCTGGTCGGCATCATCCGCAAGGAAGAGGAGATGGAGCAGGCACTCGGCCGGCTCGCCGACTTCCGCGCCCGGATCGCGAAGATGACGGTCGAGGGGCACCGGCAGTTCAACCCCGGCTGGCACCTCGCGCTGGACCTGCGCAACATGCTGACGGTGTCGGAGTGTGTCGCGAAGGCGGCCCTGCAGCGGCAGGAGTCGCGCGGCGGTCACACCCGGGACGACTTCCCCGGCATGAACGCCGAGTGGCGCAAGCTGCTGCTGGTCTGCTCGCTGAACGCCGACGGCAGCGTGAACGTGGTCAAGAAGGACCAGATCCCGATGCGCGACAACCTGCTGGAACTGTTCGAGCGCAGCGAACTGAGCAAGTACATGACCGAGGAGGAGCTGCCGGCATCATGAGCGAGCGGAGCGAGGTCATCAAACAACACAGCACCTCTGGTAGCTCGTTGGTGCCCGGAGCGAAGCGAGGACAGCGATGAGTTACAAAGGCAAGTTCCGGGTCTGGCGTGGGGACGACCAGGGTGGTGACCTCAAGGACTACGAGGTCGAGGTGAACGAGGGTGAGGTCGTACTCGACATCATCCACCGTCTGCAGGCGACGCAGACGCCGGATCTCGCGGTCCGGTGGAACTGCAAGGCCGGCAAGTGCGGTTCGTGCAGCGCGGAGGTGAACGGCAAGCCGAAGCTGCTCTGTATGACCCGGATGAACACCTTCGGCGAGGATGACGTCGTCACCGTCACGCCGATGCGTACCTTCCCGGTGATGCGGGACCTCGTCACCGACGTGTCGTTCAACTACGCCAAGGCCCGGGAGATCCCCGCCTTCACCCCGCCCGCGGATGTGAAGGCCGGCGACTACCGGATGCAGCAGGTCGATGTGGAACGCTCGCAGGAGTTCCGCAAGTGCATCGAGTGTTTCCTGTGCCAGGACACCTGCCACGTGATCCGGGACCACGAGGAGAACAAGGAGTCCTTCTCCGGTCCGCGCTTCCTGATGCGGATCGCCGAGCTGGACATGCACCCGCTGGACGCGGCCGACCGGCAGAAGGCCGCGCAGGAGCAGCACGGTCTCGGCATGTGCAACATCACCAAGTGCTGCACCGAGGTCTGCCCCGAGCACATCAAGATCACCGACAACGCGCTGATCCCGATGAAGGAGCGCGTCGCCGACCGCAAGTACGACCCGATCGTCTGGCTCGGCAACAAGATCCGCCGCCGCCCGGCCTGATCCCTTCACGCGAAGAGCCCCTGACGATCTGTCAGGGGCTCTCTGCGGTCCGGACCAGGGGCGACTCCACCGTCCGGGTGAGCCGCCCCAGCCCTCTCAGCCCCTACTGTTCCCATCATGGACATCGTCGTGGCCGGGCTGTTCAGCATCGCCATCTTCATGGCGATCTTCGTGCCTGTCTCGCAGCGCCTGCTCGGCGTGCGCTTCGGGCTGATCCGGCTGGCCCTGGGGGCCGCGCTCACGCTCACGGTCTTCAGTCCGATCGCCAACGCACTGGTCGGCAAGCTGCCCTTCGAGGGTTCCAACGCCGCCGCGGTCGCGTTCCTGGCGTTGACGGCGGTCTGCTCGATGCTGGCCGGCCTGGTCTTCCTGGTGTTGTCCGAAGCCCTGGTACCGACCGGATCGTTGCCCCGGGCCCGGGATCTCCGCCGGGACCTGAGCGGCCGGATCGCGCGCACCCGGCGTTACCTGCAGATCCTCCGGATCGCGATCAAACACGGCCTCGGCCCGTACTTGCGCGGCCGCCGTCGTCCTGGCCGGGAGAACGCCGCCGGCCAGGCCGAGCTGGCCCGCTCGCTGCGCCTCGCCCTCGATGAGGCAGGTGTCACGTTCGTCAAGCTCGGTCAGGTCCTGTCCACCCGCAGCGACATCATCCCCGCCTCGGTCGCCACCGAACTCAGCCGCCTGCAGGACCAGGTCTCCCCCGCCCCCTGGCCGCTGATCGAGGAAGTCCTCACCGAGGAACTCGGCGCACCTCCCCACGAGTTGTATGCCGACTTCGCTACCGAACCGCTCGCGGCCGCCTCGGTCGCGCAGGTGTACACGGCCCGCCTGCCCGATGGACCGCGGGTGGTGGTCAAGGTCCAGCGTCCCGGTATCGTCGGCGTCGTCGACCGGGATCTCGACATCGTCCGCCGGCTCGCCCGGCTGCTCGAGCGGAACACCGACTGGGGCCGCTCGATGGGTGTCCTGGCGCTGGCCGACGGCTTCGCCGACGCGATGCGCGAGGAGCTCGACTTCACCATCGAGGCCGGCAACATGACCACTGTCGCGGCCGGCCGCTCCGTTGCCGCCAGCAATGATCTGGTGGTGCCCGAGCTGTACCCACAGCAGTCCACCCGCCGGGTGCTGACCATGCAGCGACTGGACGGCATCGGCCTGGGCAGCGCGGCGCATGCGATCGCCGAGCGCGGCCTGGACGCCGCCCGCCTCGGCCGGGCGCTGTTCGACTGCCTGCTCGGCCAGGTCGCGATCGACGGCGTCTTCCACGCCGACCCGCATCCCGGCAACTTCCTGCTGCTGACCGACGGCCGGATCGGCATGCTCGACCTCGGGTCGGTCGGCAGGCTCGACCCGGCCACCCGCGAGGCTTTGCAGCGATTCCTGCTCGCGATCGACCGTGGCGACCCGGTCGCCGCGACCGACGCCCTGCTGGAGATCGTCTACCGTCCCGACGTGATCGACGAGCGCGCCCTCGAACGCGCGGTCGGCCAGTTCATGACCCGGCACCTCACCGCGGGCGTGGCGCTCGGGCCGGCGATGTTCACCGACCTGTTCAAGATCATCACCACCCACGAACTCGGCGTACCGCCTGAGGTGGCAGCGGTGTTCCGGGCCCTGGCGACGGTGGAGGGCACGATCTCGCGGATCTCCCCCGGGTTCGATCTGGTGGCCGCGTCGCGTCAGTTCGCGGCCGCCCATGTGACGGATCGGCTGGCTCCGGACGCGTTGCGCCGGACGGCGACCGAGGAACTGGCCACCCTGCTGCCGATGCTGCGGCGGTTGCCGCGCCGGATCGACCGGATCGCCGCGGCCGCCGAGAGCGGACGCCTCGGTTTCAACGTGCGCCTGCTCGCGGACGAGCGGGACCGCCGGCACCTCACCGGCCTGCTCCACCAGACCCTGCTCGCGATCCTCGGCGCCACCGCGGGGTTGATGGCGGTCCTGTTGCTCGGTACTCCGGGCGGCCCGCAGGTGACCCCGTCGATGAGCCTGTTCCACCTCTTCGGCTACAACCTCCTGGTCATCTGCGCAGTCCTCGTACTGCGAGTCCTGGTCCTCATTTTCCGCCTACCAGAGACAAGATCCCGCTAGTC
>NZ_DASRXP010000714.1:0-2867 GCF_035687465.1 Kribbella sp. | reverse complement strand
CAGTCACCCCCGCCCTGCCACCCACCACCACCCGCCACCTGGGATCCATCAAGGAGACATCGCCATGGCACCGGTCATTTCCGGGTTTGACTACCATCGGATTTCTGTTGCTGACGGCATCAGTTTGAATGTTGCTGTTGGTGGTGCGGGCAGTCCGATCGTGCTGCTGCACGGGTTCCCGCAGACGCATCTGATGTGGCGGCACGTCGCTACCGACCTCGCGGCTGACCACACCGTCATCTGCCCCGATCTCCGCGGTTACGGCGCCAGCGACAAGCCCGCCGAGACCGACGGCACGACGTACTCCAAGCGGACGATGGCGGCCGACATCGTCGCTCTGGCCGGCGCTCTCGGACATGACCAGTTCGCCCTTGCCGGCCACGACCGCGGCGCGTTGGTCGCCTTCCGTGCCGGCCTCGACCACCCTGGCGCGATCACCCAGCTCGCCTGCCTCGATGTCCTCCCTACCCTGGACATGTGGGACGCGATGCACGGAGTCCAGGCATCCGTCGCCTTCCACCTCTACCTGATGGCGCAGCCGCCCGGCCTTCCCGAGCAACTGATCGCCGCCAGCCCGGACGCCTTCTTCGGCTACTTCCTCGACCTCTGGACAAACGACCCGTCGGCCATCCCAGCCGACATCCGTGCCGCCTACCTGGAGGCCTCTCGAGCGGCAGTCCCGTCGATCGTCGCCGACTACCGGGCTTCCGCGGGGATCGATGTGCAACACGATCAGGTGAACCTTGCTGCTGGGAACCACCTGCGCATGCCGGTCGCAGTACTGCAGCAGGACTGGGGTTCGGCGCTCGGCTTCGACGGTGCTGCGCTGTGGAGAGCCTGGGCGCCGGACCTGGAACACACCCTCGTCACCTCCGGCCACTTCATGGCGGAAGAGGCGCCGACCGACATCGCCAAGGCCCTCCGCCACCTGCTCAGCCGCTGATCGCCGCAAACCATTGGTGCATCACGCCGCCGCTGAACTAGCGTCCCGCACGTGGACAACAAGGCGGCGAAGGATCTGGTCCGGCGCGGATACAACGCGCTCTCACATCAGTACGAGCAGGCCTACGATGGCGAAGCGAAGTACGGGGCGTGGATCGCTGAGGTCCTCGATGTTCTCCCGGCCTCGGCCGACGTGCTGGATCTCGGCTGCGGTAATGGAATCCCGGTGGCTCGGTCGTTGGCTACTGCCGGTCATCACGTGACCGGGGTCGACATCAGCGAGGTGCAGATCGATCGCGCGCGTGAGCTTGTTCCTGCTGCGAACTTCATCTGCGCCGACGCGACGAGCCTCGGCTTCCCGGACGCGAGTTTCGATGCTGTCGTCTCGTTCTACGCGCTCATCCACGTACCGGTAGAGGAGCAGTTGCCGTTGATCCAGCAGATCGCCGCCTGGCTGCGCCCTGGTGGGCGGTTCGTCGGCACCACTGGTCACGGCGCCTGGACCGGCACCGAGGAGAACTGGCTCGGTGGTGAGGCCGCCATGTGGTGGAGCCAGGCGGATGCCGCGACGAGCCTCGGCTGGCTGGCCGACAGCGGTCTGATCGTCGACCGCGAGGAGTTCGTCCCCGAAGGCGACGCCGGCCACACCCTCTTCTGGGCGCATCGTCCCTAACTGTCCCTAACTGTCCCCAGCCGGCCCTAGCCGTTCCTAGCCGGCCCTAGCCGGATCTGCCGCGACAGCCACGTGTCGGGGTTCGGGTGTCGGGGGTGCCGGGCAGGCTGGCGTTGGCCGCCCTTCGCACCGGCCAGGGCGAACCCGACCGAAATCCCGTGCAGCCTGGTGCGCAGTTCAGTCGCAGTCCCCGGAGGTCGTGCGACTAGTGGGTCCACATGTCCGCAGCCCGTAGAGCACGCGGCCGATTCCGTCCGCAGGACCTTCACGCGCAGGAGCCGATGGTCGCTGCGGGTGCCGGGTGATGGACCCAGTCGATGACCAGGCGCCTAACGTCAGGCTGCCTTCGACCAGGTCGCGTTTCCGGTCGGCCCATTGCCGGATCCAGTCGTGGACCCGGTCGCGAGTGTGGATGCGGCCGCCGGCTGAGGTTGCCAGGGGTGTCTGGCACGGGCGGCTCAGTCCCCCATGGGGTCGAAAGCCGCCGCATCCACCCGGCTCGCGTCGCCGGTCGACGCGGTGTCCGGTGCCGTTGCCGGTCTATCCGGCCGCGGGCAGGTCGCCCCACGGGTCGAACGCCGCCGGATCCACGCCGGTGGTATCGCCGGTGAGTGTGGTGCCACCAGTCGACCCGGCCGCGGGCAGGTCACCCCACGGGTCGAACGCCGCCGCATCTACCGGGTTCGCCTTGCCGGTGGGTGTGCTGTCACCGGTCGATCCGGCCTCGGGCGCGTCGCCAACCGGTCGAAGGCCGCCGCATCCACCGGGCTCGCCTTGCTGATGGGTGTGGTGCTACCGGTCGACCCGGCCGCGGGTAGGTCACCCCACGGATCGAAGGTCGCGTCCACCGGGGTGGTGTCGTCGGTGGGTGTGGTGTCACCGGTCGGTCCGGCCACGGGTGTAGGTGTGTCGCCCCAGGGGTTGACGGCCGCGGTGTTGGGCGCGGTGGTGGACCCGGGGCGGTCTTCGGTGGACCCGGTGGGTGCGGCGTTGGCCGTGCGTGGGGGTGGTGCGGGTGGTGGCCGGTACCGGATGCGGGTGGTCGGATCAGGGTCGGCCCAGGTGGGGCGTTCGACCTGGACGGTGCCGTCGGCCAGGGTGATGGTCCAGCGGCCGGCGTGCAGGGCGATGTGATGGGCCTTGCAGAGCAAGACCAGGTTGCAGAGCTTGGTGGCGCCGCCGTCGATCCAGTGGACCAAGTGATGGGCTTCGCAGCTGATGGGCGGGGCACCGCAGACGACGCAGCCGCGGT
>NZ_DASRXP010000713.1:0-8081 GCF_035687465.1 Kribbella sp. | reverse complement strand
GTCTTCTCCCGCATCACGGTCAGCGCCGCGCGCGACGTACGGAGGTAGTCCTGCTCGGAGGTGAGGGTGTCGTCGGATATGTCAGGGGGCATGACAGGACCTCCGCAATGCGGTCGACGGTCGGGGAAGCCCCGTCACGTTACTTGAGGACGTTGCGTGGCGAAACCGAATTACGCGTCCGCGGCCGATCGGCGCGCAACCCTCGCCGCAGCAGGAGCGGCAGACTGAGGCCGAGCAGGGCCAGTACGACCAGGCCGTCCAGCCAGTAGTGGTTCGCTGTCACCACGACCACGCCGAACGTGATGATCGGGTGCAGCAGCCACAGCCAGCGCCACTTGGTCCGGGTGATCAGGATCATCGAGAGGGCGATCAGGGCGGCCCAGCCGACATGCAGGCTGGGCATCGCGGCGAACTGGTTCGCCACGCCGCCCGAGTTCTCCGGGCCGTAGACCGACTGACCGAACTTCAGGCCGGTGTCCACGAAGCCCGGCATCATCCGCGGCGGCGCCAGCGGGAAGAGGATGTGCCCGACCAGCGCGAGACCGGTGACCGCGACCATCGTCCAGCGGACCCTGGGATAGGCCTTCGGACGCCAGATGCTCAACCAGAGCAGGACCGCTCCGGTGAGCGGCGCGTGCACCGAGGCGTAGTACAGGTTGGCGCCCTCGATCAGGTGCGGGACCTGGAGGGCGGAGTGCTGGATCGCTGCCTCATTGGGCAGATGCAGCCAGCGCTGCAGGGAGAGGATCTCGCGGGCGTGGTCGAACGCCGACCCGGTGTGCTTCGCGGCGACCTGTCGCCCGGCGCTGTAGACCAGGAACAGGGTGGCGAGCAGGACCGCTTCTCGCACCACCCGCCAGACCACCGGTCCCGGCCCCGAGGTGGTGCGCTCCTGATCCCCTACGTCCACCCGCTCCAGTGCCTGTGTCCCCATACCCCTCGACGGTACCGGTCAGACGCTCGAAATTGGCCCAGGTTTAACCCTGATGTTGCCCTGGGCAACCCCCGAGACACTCTTCGTGACCGACCCGTCACCCCCGTCCTGAGCTCGTCGCAATACCCCTCAAGAGCGGCAACGAGGACACCGGCGATGGCATTCCGAAATGACTGTTAGATCACATTTCCGCTGCCCGAAGGGGACACTGGGCTGTCATGAGGCCAGTCGGAGTACTGCTCGCTGCCGGTGCCGGGACCCGAATCGGTCGACCGAAGGGGCTGGTGGTCGCCCCTGACGGCGTCCCCTGGGTGGTGCGGTCGGTCCAGGTACTGCGCGACGGCGGCTGTGATCCGATCGGCGTGGTGGTCGGGGCGGCAGCGGACGAGGTGACGGCGTTGCTGGTGGATTCCGACGTCACGATCGTCCCGGCCGTCGACTGGTCCGTCGGGATGTCCGCGTCGCTCCGTGCGGGACTGAGCTGGGCGGCGACGACCGATGCCGAGGCGGCGCTCGTCCATCTGGTCGGTATGCCGGATGTCGGAGCAGACGTCGTACGGCGAGTCGTGGCGGCGGCCGGTCCCGGGGACCGGGCGTTGGCGCGGGCGGGTTACCACGACCGCGCCGGTCACCCCATCCTGATCGGCCGGGCCCACTGGGATCAGGCAAAGGCGGCCGCCACCGGAGACCGGGGCGCCGGCTCCTACCTGAAACGAGCAGGCTGCCCCCTGATCCCCTCCGACGACCTTGCCCGAGGCAACAATCCCTGATGAACGAGGGTCAGGCGAAGAGGTTTTCGGCGTCGACGATGGTGTAGGCGTAGCCCTGTTCGGCGAGGAAGCGCTGGCGGTGGGCGGCGAACTCGGCGTCGACGGTGTCGCGGGCGACGATCGAGTAGAAGCGGGCGGTGCGGCCGTCACCCTTGGGGCGGAGGACCCGGCCGAGGCGCTGTGCCTCTTCCTGGCGCGAGCCGAAGGTGCCGGAGACCTGGACGGCGACCGACGCTTCGGGCAGGTCGATGGAGAAGTTCGCGACCTTGCTGACCACCAGCATGTTGATCTCGCCGGTGCGGAACGCCTGGAACAGCCGCTGCCGTTCCTTGACCGTCGTCTCGCCCTTGATCACCGGGCACTCCAGCCGCTCACCGAGCTCGTCCAGCTGGTCGATGTACTGCCCGATCACCAGCATCGGCTCGCCCTTGTGGTGCTCGGCGATCTGCCGGACCAGGCGGGACTTGGCTGGGGTCGACGCCGCCAGCCGGTACCGGTCCTCCGGCTCGGCCGTCGCGTAGACGAACCGCTCGGACTGCTCCAGATCGACCCGTACTTCGACGCAGTCGGCCGGCGCGATCCAGCCCTGTGCCTCGATGTCCTTCCACGGCGCGTCGTACCGCTTCGGCCCGATCAGCGAGAACACGTCGCCCTCGCGCCCGTCCTCGCGGACCAGGGTCGCGGTCAGGCCGATCCGGCGCCGGGTCTGCAGATCCGCGGTCATCCGGAAGATCGGCGCCGGCAGCAGGTGCACCTCGTCGTACACGATCAGGCCCCAGTCGCGGGCATCCAGCAGCTCGAGGTGCGTGTAGACACCCTTCCGCCGTGTCGTCATCACCTGGTACGTCGCGATCGTGACCGGCCGGATCTCCTTGCGCGCACCGGAGTACTCGCCGATCTCCTCCTCGGTCAGCGTGGTCCGCTTCAGCAGCTCGTCCTTCCACTGCCGCGCGGAGACGGTGTTCGTGACCAGGATCAGGGTGGTCGCCGAGGCCTGCGCCATCGCGGCCGCTCCGACGATCGTCTTACCCGCACCACACGGCAGCACGACTACACCGGAGCCGCCGTGCCAGAAGGCGTCAGTGGCCTGCTGTTGGTAGGGGCGGAGCTCCCAGCCATCGGTGACCAGCTCGATCTTGTGCGCCTCGCCGTCGACGTACCCGGCGAGGTCCTCCGCCGGCCAGCCGATCTTGAGCAGCGTCTGCTTCAGGTGACCGCGCTCGGACGGATGAACCACGACCGTGTCGTCGTCGATCCGCGCTCCGAGGAGCGGCTTGATCTTGGCGCTGCGCAGTACCTCTTCCAGGACCGGGCGGTCCGTGCTGATCAGTACCAGACCGTGCTGCGGGTGCTTCTCCAGTCGGAGCCGCCCGTAGCGGTCCAGGGTCTCGGCAATGTCGACCAGGAGCGAATGCGGCACGGGATAGCGGCTGTAGCGCAGCAGTACGTCGATGACCTGCTCGGCGTCGTGCCCGGCAGCCCGGGCGTTCCACAGCCCCAGCGGCGTCAACCGATAGGTGTGCACGTGCTCCGGCGCCCGCTCCAACTCCGCGAACGGCGCAATAGCTTTCCGGCAGTCGGTCGAGTCGGGATGAGCCGTCTCCAGCAACAACGTCTTGTCGGACTGAACAATCAACGGCCCGTCAGTCACTACTCAATCTCCCGTCACCAGCAACCCGGGCAGAACACTCCACCCGACCCTCCATTGTGCCTTGCCCCCACAACCCGTCCTCTCTCACACAGCCAACCCGTCACCCCGGCCCTGTACGGGCAAGTGCCCCCCAGGGGGCAGCCCCGAGAACCCGCATGATCATTCGCCCCCTTTTCACCCTTGGGTCGGCGGGTCAGATGCAGGCTGTGGGTTGGGGTGAAAAGGGGGCGAATGATCATGCGGGTTCTCGCCTTGCCCCTGGGGGTTGTTTTGCCCGTACAGGGTGGGGGTGACGGTTTTACTCGACCGGGCGGGCCGCCGAGATCCGGTGCAAGGCGTAGGTGCGGGGCTGGTCCGCGCCGTCGTCGTACGCGGTCAGCCAGCCGTCGGCGACCCTGACCGGTTCGACGATCCGTTCCGCTGCGATGCCGTTGTGGTCGACGTACGAGATCCAGGTCCGGGCGTGGGTCTCGGCGGCGTTGCCGAGGATGCCGATGGTCTCGGCCGGGGCGGATGCCTCGCCGGACGTGTGTTCAGCGGGGCGTTCGGCGGCCACCCGGTCGCCGCTGCGGACCCGCTCGATCACGGCCTTCACCTGGTCCTCGGTCAGCTCGATCGAGGTGTCCGCGAAGTCCCGGCTGGTCCTCCGCCGCGGCGGTTCGCCCCGGCGGTTGCCTGCGGTGGTCACGTGGACCACGCCGTCGAACGTCTCGCCCAGCGGAGCCAGCCCGGCCTCGCGCAGACGACTCAGCACCATGTCCGGCGGTGATGGCGACACCACGACCGTCGCGGCGAGCCGCCGGAAGCGGATGCCCGGCAGATTCGCGCTCAGCAGTCCGGTGAGCACGTTCTCGTCGTCACAGCGCAGGTACGTCGACGCCGAGCCGATCCGCAGTACGCCGTGCCGTCGCGCAACGTCGTCGATCAGATACGTGAGTGGCTGTGGAACAGGCGTCCGTGAGTGCTCGGCCAACCACTCGTGCAGCTGCTCGCTGGTCCGCCCAAGGTCGTACGCCCGGCGTACCGAGCTCTCACTGAACCGGTAAACGCCACCGCCGCCATGCGACTCCATGTCGGCCATAGCCGTCAGTTCATCCTGTACTGCGCGCACGAGCGGCCCGGGTGCAACCGCCGTGAGGTCAGCCTGCAGGAGCACCTCAGAGACAGGCGCTGGAACCAGCGGCTCAATAGCTGCAGCCAAGTCGTCAACAGACGGCTCGGGGTCCAGCAGAACGCGTGCATGCAACGCAAGAGCGCCAAGCCCGGTCAAACCGAGCAGGGCGGCCTCGGTGACGGTCCACTCGACCAGGTCGTCCCGGAACTGGCCGCCCCGGCGCGGGCGGTGCCAAGCGACCCAAGTCACCACTGACTCCAAGGCGGGCGACCTACCCGACGCAGCCTCTGAGAGAGCCTGCAGCGTGAGCTCTCGGACCTCCGGAGCAAGCAGTCGCTCCAGGTCGGGCGCCAAAGCGTTCACCAGTCGCTCACGCGCAGCAGCCGTTGCCCCGCCGCTGTCGCGCCTGCCGATCAAGCCGATCGCCCTGAGGCCCGTGTACCAAGCAATGACGAGCTGGGCCCATCGGTGGGCGGTGTCCAGCTCCAGCCAGTCGTCATACGCGCCAGTGGGCAGCCAGAGCTCGCCGGTCCCCACCTCGACGGCGGCGATCAGCCCAGCGGCGAATGCGAGCTCTAAGACCGCTCCGGTCGTCTGCTCGTCGGCGCCGATCCGGTTGCCGAGGCTGCGGAGCTCCCGGACGCCGATGCCACCTGTCCGTAGTACGGGCGGTGGGTCGGTGCCGAGCTGTTCGAGGGCGCGGTCGATCTGGCGAACCAGGTCGAGTGCCGCGCCGGCAGCGGCCCGGTCGGCGATCGAGGCCGAGACCTCCTTGCCGTCCAGCGGAGGCGGTGTCGGTCGCGTTGACGCGAGCACACGCCCGCCCCGCAGGTGCAACCCGATCTGCCGCGGCAGCACCACAGTGGTGGCGTCCTTCGGCACTACGAGTCCGCGGGCGAGCAGTTGCTCCACGGGGGTCCGGGCCGACGCAATCGTCACCGGGCGCTCTGCCTTCTCGACAGTGCCAGTAGGCGGTCCCCAGGAAAGCTTGGCCAGTACTTCGCGTGCTTCCGGGCCGGCGTCCTCGATCAGCTGATCCAGATCACCGAAGTGGCGCGTGGTGATCGGCCCGAGCCCGGCCGGTGTGGGGCCGAGCAGTTCGTGGACAGCGCGGATCGGACGGAGGTCGTCTTCGGTTCCCCAGACCAGCGCTAGATCAAGCAGTTCGGCAACCCGCGGCTGGACGACCTCTACAGGTTGGTCGACCCCGGCCGCGAGGGCTGCGACATCTACTGGCTCGGGCAGTGCGGACAGGGCCTCGAGCAGGTCGACACCGAACTCGTCGAGCCGGTTGATAGCTCGTGCGGCGGAGGCATTGGTGGTGGCGCGGGCTGCTAGTTGGCTGGTGTCGGCCGGGATCGGCGTTGCGAGGTCGGGCCGGTGCCGAAGCAACTGCCCGAGCGCAGCGTCGTCCCAGCTACGCAGTGCCTCGGCGAGGGTGCGTGGGCGGGTTCGCTCGGTGTTGCTCATCCCTCCAACGGTACGGCCCCCAGTCCAGCCCCCACGACCGGCTGCCGATTACCGAGCACATTCCTAACGCCCGAGCACCAGACAGTTCTCTACTCGGCGGCGCCTGCTGTCCCGATCCGGTGGAAGCCGACGCGTTCGTAGACAGCGGCCACGGCGTCGTCCTCGGCTGAGAGCAGCAGGAGGTCGACTCCGTTGGCGAAGGCGTGCTCGGCCAGGCAGGTCGTCACAGCGGCTCCCAGACCTTGTCTGCGCATGGCGGGCAAGGTGGCGACTCCGACGATCTCGCTGACCGCGCCGACCGGCTGGTGTGACCCGCTGGCGATCAGACCGTGCTCGCTGAAGGCGGCCGCAGTGACCGTGACTCCAGCCCGAGCCCGTTCCAGCAGGGCATCCAGGAATTCATCCGTGGTTTCGGCGATCTTCGCGTCCCGGGCCTCCAGCCCGGCGGCGCCGACCGCAGTACCAGGGTCGCCGAAGGCCACGTTGGCGACGGCTCGGGCCTCGCGGTGCAGGTCGGCGGAGTCAGGCAGGATCTCGCACCGGGCAGCCGCCGTCGCCGGTTTGAAGTCGGCGGGATCGAGCACGAGCAACGGATGTTCGACGACCTCCAATCCCGCGGCCTCGGCAGCAGGACCGAGCGACGGGCAGGTCTCGACGACCCACTCGAAACTCAGTGGCAGTTCGAGTTCCTCGCAGCGGGCACGAACCTTCTCGATATCGCCCGGCTCGATCGTCCGGCCGGACCCCGGCACCGGGCGGGCGTAGTACGGCCAGACTGTGGTCGATCTGAAGAGCGTGAACGGACCGATCTGCTGGCCGGTCGCACCGGACAGCGGTACTGCGTGCAGATAGTCGTCGACCTTGGACAGCACGTGTCCACCCCCTTCACTCCCGGAATGTTCACCGGGAGTGAAGCAGCCTCGTGCCGCTGGCGGCAAGGGAATATGTCGAGATCGGCCGCCCGGCCCCGACGTCCCGGCTACAGGGCGCCGATCTGCGCCGCCCAGGAGGAGGTAGCGAGATGGAGAAGGTCAGTTCCGCGGACGGGACGACGATCGCCTACGAGCGGTCGGGCGCCGGAACGCCGGTGATTCTGGTCGGGGGAGCGTTGTGCACGCGGGCGACGATGGGTCCGCTGGCGAAGGCACTGGAAGGGGACTTCACGGTCGTCTCGTACGACCGCCGCGGCCGGGGCGACAGCGGCGACACCAGCCCGTACGCCGTCGCGCGGGAGGTCGAGGATCTCGGTGCGTTGATCACGGCGCTAGGAGGAGTCGCTGCGGTCTACGGGCACTCGTCCGGCGCGGCACTCGCGGTCGAGGCT
This sequence comes from Kribbella sp., assembly GCF_035687465.1. NCBI lineage: Bacteria > Bacillati > Actinomycetota > Actinomycetes > Propionibacteriales > Kribbellaceae > Kribbella > Kribbella sp. Next base: position 818 of record NZ_DASRXP010000713.1, on the reverse strand, counting down.
GCGGCAAGCGGTCTGCCGATCAGCAAGGTGGTCCTGCACGAGCCGCCCTACGGCGCCGACGACGCCGAGTCGCAACGCCAGTCCGACGAGGCAGGCGAGACCGTACTGCGTTTGCTCGCTGAAGGTCGTCGGACAGCCGCGGTCGAGGCGTTCCTCGCGATCGCCGGGATGCCGGAGGACGCCGCGTCGGACTGGGCCGCGGAACCTGGCATGGACGACCTCGCACCGACCATCGCCTACGACTTCGCCGTGATGGGCAACGCGTCGCAAGGTGGCACGGTCCCGCGAGAGCTGATCGGCAAGGTGACGCAGCCTGCGCTGGCGATCTGCGGTTCCGTCAGCCACGAGTTCCTGATCGACTCGGCCCGGGTCGTCGCGAAGTCACTCCCCGGCGGCCAGTACGTCGAACTGGACGGCCACCACCACGTGGTCCCGCCGGAAGTACTCGCGCCCGTCCTGATCGACTTCCTGAAGTCCTGAAAAGCGATCGAGCGGCACGCACCCGCTGCGTGCCGCTCTCCGCGGGAATCAGTCGGCGAGGATCTCGATGGAGTCCACCCGGTCCGGGTAGAACGCCACGTGCTCCCTGATGTCGGCGACCGCGTCGTACGGGGTCTCGTAGGTCCAGACGGCGTTCACGCCCTGCTCGCCGGCCGGCACGATGCTGTAGTAGGAGGCCTCGCCCTTGTACGGGCAGTAGGTCTCGTGGTAGGTGCGCTCGAGTTGGGTGAAGTCGACATCCTTGCGCGGGATGTACTGCGCGGCCGGATAACTGGCCTCCTGCAATGACAACGCGTCCCGGCTGTCCGCGATCACTC
>NZ_DASRXP010000712.1:0-7129 GCF_035687465.1 Kribbella sp. | reverse complement strand
CCAGAGCCAGACCTCGATGCAGCCGGCTGCCCGGAGGTCGGCGATCGCCGCGTCCGTCAGTGACCGTCCGACGCCCGAACCCCACCAGTCCGGATGGACGAACAACGCATAGAGCTCCCGATGTTGTCTGGCGCCGCCGTGTCTCTTTCGGGTCCGACCCCGGCATAGCCGACGATCTGCCCTCCACCGACGTCAGCGACGTACAGGCGGGAACGTCCGGCGGCAATGCTGTCGGTCCACGATGACGCGATCGATGCCGGATCCATCGCGTCCAGGAAGTCCTGCGGGACGAGGCCGGTGAAGGCAGCGCGCCAGCTCGCGACTCGTGCGACGGCCGCGCCGTGCAGATCTTCTTGTCCAGCCGACCGAATGTCGAAGCTGCGGTTCAGTCTTTTTTCTCCTGGTGGGCGGCTTGGGCTTCGGCGAGGCGTTTGCGGGCGCCGTCGAGCCATTGCTGGCAGGTGGCGGCGAGTTCTTCGCCGCGTTCCCACAGGGCGAGGGATTCCTCGAGGCTGGTGCCGCCCGCCTCGAGCTTGCGGACCACCTCGACCAGCTCCTCGCGAGCTTGCTCGTACGAAATCTCCGGCCGGTCGGTGCTCACTTGCTCTCCTTCGAGGTAACTTCCACGTCGAACCGGCCGTCGCTGACCCGCGCGTGCAGCCGATCACCTGCCGACACCTGGTCGACCTCCCGTACCGCGGTGCCGTCGGCGAGCTGGAGCACGGAGTACCCGCGCTCGAGTGTCGCCTTGGGGGACAAGGCCCGCACACTCGCCAAGCGGTGCGTCAGGTCGTCGCTCGCGCGGTCGAGACGGTGGGTCAGCGTCCTGCGACTGCGCTCCACCAACGCGGCGATCTCATCGGACCGCCGCTGCAGGTCGGTCGTCGGCGCGGCCAGCGCAGGTCGGCTGCGGATCGCGGCCAGTGCGTGCACCTCGCGATCCAGCCAGGCTGTCACCGCGCGCAACCCACGCTCGCGCAGCAGTCGAACCCCGTCCAGCTCCTCGCGGACGTCAGGCACGATCCGTTTCGCCGCATCGGTAGGCGTCGACGCCCGCAGATCGGCGACCAGATCGAGCAGCGGGGAGTCCGGCTCGTGCCCGATCGCACTGACCACCGGGGTCTTCGCCTGCGAGACCGCCCGGATCAGCCCCTCGTCCGAGAACGGCAGCAGGTCTTCCAGCGAACCACCGCCGCGGGCGATCACGATCACCTCGACGGACTCGTCCGCGTCCAGCCGGCGCAGCGCGGTCATCACCTCTCCGGCCGCTGACGGACCCTGCACCGACGCGTACTCGACCCGGAACGCGACCGCGGGCCAGCGGCGCTTCGCGTTCTCCAGTACGTCGCGTTCGGCGGCCGAGTCACGTCCGCAGATCAACCCGATCGTGTGCGGCAGGAACGGCAACGCTTTCTTCCGGTACGCCGCGAACAGTCCCTCGGCGGCAAGTAGTTGCTTCAGGCGCTCGATCCTGGCGAGGAGTTCGCCGATGCCGACATGCCGGATCTCGTTGACCGCCAGGGCGAGCGTGCCGCGCCGGGCGAAGAAGTTCGGTTTCGCGTTCACCACCACGCGGGAACCATCGGTGACGGGCGGCTCGACCGCCTCGAAAACCCTCCGGTTGCAGGTGAATCGCAGCGAGATGTCGGCATCGGTGTCGCGCAGGGTGCCGAACACCGTCGTCGTGCCTCGGCCGATCGACACGTCCGTCAGTTGCCCCTCGACCCAGACGGCGCCGAGTTGGTTGATCCAGCTGGCAATGCCGTTCGCGATCGTGCGAACGGCTGCGGGCGCATCCGGCGAGGTTTCCAAAGCCACCCGGCGACTCTACGGGCACCGACCGACAATCCTCTCCGCCCCTGTGGATGACGCGCCGCCGGGCTTCTACTGCAGGCGCGACTGAGCCTCGATCGAGGTGACCACCGCGACCATGTCGTCGTCCCCATGGCCCGCTTCCAGGGCCTGTTCGAACAACGCCCGGCACAACGAGATCAGCGGAACCGCGATCCCGCGAGCTTGTGCGGCCTCGGCGATGAGGTGGTTGTTGTCCAGGACATTCACGACAGCGGCCTGCGGGGCGAAGTCCCTGGCGATCAGTTTCGGCGTCTTGACCCGGGTGATCTCGCTCGCCATCTGACCGGACTGCAGGATCTCGTCGAACAGCGCGAGGTCGAGCCCGGCTCGGCCGGCGAAGTGGGTCGCCTCGGCCAACGCGACCACCTCGCCGATCAGATAGATGTTCGCGGCAAGCTTCATCAGGGTCGCTCCAGGCGTCGCGCCGCAGACGAACGTGGCGGCGGTCATCGGCTCGATGATCGGCTGGACCCTCTCCACCGCGGTCGGATCGCCGGCCAGGAGAGCCAGCAGCCGCCCCGCTTCGGCAGGCTTGCGCGATCCCGACACCGGCGCTTCCACGTACGCCGCGCCGGCGGCGACCAGATCCGTCTCGAGCCCGAGCGAGTACTCCGGTGACGTCGTCCCCATGTGGACGATCGTGCGACCGGCAACCCGCCGTACGAAACTCTCCTCGCCACGGCCGAGCACGGCATCGATGGCGGCCCCGTTGGCCAGCATCAGGATGATGACGTCCGCCGTGGCGAACACCTGATCGGCATCGTCCGCAAGCTTGGCCCCCGCAGCCACAACCGACGCGGTCTTGGCAGCCGTCCGATTCCAGACCAGCACGTCAAAACCAGCCCGAACGACATGCAACGCCATCGGCTCGCCCATGGACCCGATCCCGATGAACCCGACAGCTCCTCGACCCATTCTCTGACTTTAGTCAGACAATGCACGCCCACGCCATCCAGATTGACCGTCGGCGGCCCTAAAATCCTGCCATGCCCGTCGACGACGAGGTCAATCGTTACGACCGCTCGTTCCTGGATTCGCTGGACGGACGCCTACCGACCGCTTACCTGAGCAGGTGCTCCATCGACCGGCGGATCAGGTCGTTGCGCATCGCCTGGGTGGTGAGTCCTTCGGCACCGAACCCGACGAACACCGTGTCCCGGGTGGTCACGCCGGCGCCTTCGTCGAAGGCGGTCTGCGAGCGGATCCAGTCGTTCGGATTCGCTGCGGAGCCCTCGGCCGCGCCGGACACCGTCCAGCCGCCCAGGTCGGACTCGAAAGACGTCTCGGACGCGGTGGCACCATCGACCGTGACCTTCGCGTCATCGACGAAGACCCCAAGACCCTGCGTGCCCCAGTCGCTGACGTAGCTGATCGAGACCTCGACCTGCTTGCCGGCAAACGCTGACAGATCGACGTTCCAGTCCTGCCAGCCGGAGCTCCTGCCGGTGGCGGCGTTCCACACCCCGCTGCTGCCGGTCGGTTCGCAGGCCGCGTTCTGGTAGTGCGCCAGGTGTGGGTGCAGCTGTGCCACCCACCCGCCCGGACAGCTCTCGCCGGTTCCCTGCTGCGTCTGCCCTCCTGTGTCCGGCAGCGTCGTCCAGTCGCCCTGCCCGACGGTATGCGCCTCGACCATCAGGTAGTCCCAGTCGGCCTCGGTGTCGTACGACGCCTTGAAGGAGAGTGCGCCGGCGGCCGCGCCGGTCAGGTCGACGGTGCGGGTCAGCCGTTTGTAGCTCACGTCCGCCCGCTGGCTGTAGAGATACCAATCACCGGTGAACGGCTCGAACGGCGCCGCGCCCGGCCGCTGCCACTTGAAGGCCGCCGAACTCGCGAACTGCGGGAACTGCGCGGGCGGCAGGAAGCTCGAGGTGATCAGGAATGCGGCGGTGTGGTCCTGGTTGCCCGCCGAATCCCCACCGTTGAACGTGCCGGCGAACCCGTTGAATGCGCCCGCGACACCCGACACCGCGAACGGGTTGCCGTCGGCGGCGGTGCCGCTGTCGTCGACGTAGTTGTAGGCGCCCAGCCAGTACTGCTGGAAGTCGTTCAGTAGTTGCAGGCAGGGGTACTCGAGCACAGTGCACTCGCCCTGCTCCTCCTCGAACGGGTTGTACCAGTAGGCCCCGTCCGCGCCACTGGCGAAGCCGGCGTACTTGCCTGTGTACAGCAGTTTGCCGCCCTCGTTGAGGTAGTCGCGGACCGTCAGTTCGAGATCCAGCGCCAGTTCGGCCGCTGTGCCGGCGGGTTGGCCGACCTCACGGGTGACGATGTCGTCGCCGTGCTCCCAGACCACCGCCTTGTAATGCGACAACACACCGAGGTGATGCGGTGCCGTCCGGCCGTTCGCGTCGACGTCGTACACGTCGGAGGTACGGCCGGCCGCTGTGAGCGCGGCGGCGTACTCGTCGGCGTACTTGGCACTCGTCACGCCCTGGGCCGGACTGGCGCCCGTGACGTCCTCAGCGGCCAGGATCAGCACCTTCCCGCCGATGTCCGTCGCGACCCTGTAGCTGAAATGCTCGCTCGAGACCCTGCCTTTCCCGGGCTTGACGCCGGTGAACCAGACCTCGACCGAATCGCCAGGCCTGGTACGGCGCACCGTCCCGCGGAACTCGGCGTAGTAGCCGTTGGAGCCGTCACCGTACCGTTCGCCGCCCTTCCACTCCGCGACCTTGTCGTCGACGGTGCGGCCGCCATTGACCTTGTAGTTGATCCGCAGGTCCTTCAGCGCCCGCTTCGCCGTTACGGCGACCGGCTGGGTGGTGCCGTACGAGACGGGGAACGGGTCGACCACCAGGTCCGCCGCCGTGCGTCCGACCACCGATACCGGGTCGTCCGGATCGTGACTCGACTTCGCGACAGCGAGCGCGAACGGGATGTTCTTCGCGAACTCGGCCTGGATCAGCTCCTCGTCGTCGGGGAAGCTGAAGCCGCTGACGCAGTCCTCGGGCAGCCACTCGTCGTCGGGGTTCGACGCCGATGCGGTCTGGCAGGTGGTCATCTCCGGGGTGACGGCGAGGGTGCCGTACCTGACCGACGCATGGTTGTCGGTCTCGCCATTGGTGGTGTAGAGCTCAGCGGAGATGTCGGGGTCGTACCCGGGCACCGCCGGGTGGGCGTCGTCGCCGACCATCGCCTCGTAGATCACGTCGTCCGGCGAGGGGGTGCTCACCTGCCAGCCGACGCCGTACAGCAGCAGCTCAGCGGCGGAGTGGTAGTTGATGAGCTCCTTGAAGCGGACCCGCTTGAGCAGACCGTCGAGCGCCTTGGTCTCCGGCTCGGAGTTCGGGCCGGTGCCGCGGTAGGTCTCGCTGCTCGGATCGGGGGAGGAGCCCTCGTTGTCGTAGCCCCACTTGACCGCGAAGTTGCGGTTCGGGTCGACGCCGTCGGTGCCGGTGATGGCGCCGTCGCCGTTGTTGTCGCGCAGGTTCTTGCGCCACAGCCGGTTGTCCACGGTGAAGGTGAGGTCGTAGCCGTCGGGGTTCGCCACCGGCAGGAACCACACTTCGGTGGTGTTGACCAGTGCAGTGAGGTCCGCGTTGCTGCCGTAGCCGTCCAGGTAGTGGTGCATCAGCCGGCGCACCATCTCGGGGGTGATCCACTCGCGAGCGTGCTGGGCAGCGGCGTACAGCACCGCCGGTCGGTTGCCGTCCTTGAGCTGGCGGGCACCCTTCGTCACCTTGAGCGCGAGGATGTCCTGGCCCTTGAGAGACTTGCCGATGCTGACCAGTTTGGTCAGCCCGGGGTTCGCCCGGGCGGTCGCGACCAGCTCGTCCCGGATACCACCGGCCTCGCTGTACGAGCGGTAGACGGTGTTGCCGGCGACTGCGAGCCGGGCTGCCTCCTCGGAGGCCTTCTTGCCCTTGACCACCTTGACGGCCAGCTCGACCCCGTCTCTGCGCAGCTTCTCGGCCTGGAGGTCGGTGATGACTGCCTCTACCTCGACCTTGCCGTTCGCGGCCTCGCCGGTGGCGATGTCCTCGTGGTCCAGGCCGAGTGCGGCCAGCTTCTGCAGCTGGTCCGGGGCCAGTTCGCCGACGTATACCTCAAGGCCCCCCTCGCCCCCTTGGCCCGGCGCGGCGGTTGCCGGTGGACCCACCACCAGCGCCCCCGCGGCAAGTGCCAGTACTGCCGCGAAAACAGGAGATCTACGCATGTCGCCCTCCCCGGTCGACGGTGCATCTTTGTGCAGAGTCCAGCGACCGGGGACGCAAGTCAACAGCTCGCCGACCCAGAGTGCGGGGATTCCGGCTGCAGCTCAGCGTCACCGAAAGATCGCTCCGGGTGCTGGGTGCTGAAGCTGCGGCCTCGCTGTACTTATCTATCGGAAGGCTGTAAACCCTTTGCGGGCAAGGGATGTCCCGGGTCATCCTTGATCCGATGAACACCTCCTGGAGGGACCGCTCGGACAGGGTGGGCGGTCCCTCGTTCACGGTTTATTGCCGGAGGCAACCCGCGCGCTGCGGATCCGTAGTACCGGCTCGGGCTGAGGGGGTGGAACGCGGCCCGTAGCATGGGGCCCGTGACTGAAGCCATCGGTACGACGACCGCTCCCGTGACCAAGCGGGTCCTGCTCGCGGCGCCACGTGGCTACTGCGCCGGCGTCGACCGGGCGGTGGTGGCGGTCGAGAAGGCGCTCGACCTGTACGGGCCGCCGGTCTACGTGCGCAAGGAGATCGTGCACAACAAGCATGTCGTGCAGACCCTGCAGGCGCGCGGCGCGATCTTCGTCGACGAGACCGACGAGGTGCCCGAGGGCGAGACCGTCATCTTCTCCGCGCACGGCGTGGCCCCGGTGGTGCACCAGGAGGCTGCCGCGCGGCAACTCAAGACGATCGACGCGACCTGCCCGCTGGTGACGAAGGTGCATCACGAGGCGAAGCGGTTCGCCGCCGTCGGCTACGACATCCTGCTGATCGGTCACGACGGGCACGAAGAGGTGATCGGCACCAGCGGCGAGGCCCCGGAGCACGTGCACCTGGTGGACGGCCCCGGCGACGTGCCGAACGTCGTGGTCCGCGATCCCGAGAAGGTCGTCTGGCTGTCCCAGACCACGCTCTCGGTCGACGAGACGATGGAGACCGTACGCCGGTTGCGCGAGCGGTTCCCGAAGCTGCAGGACCCGCCGAGCGACGACATCTGCTACGCCACCCAGAACCGGCAGATCGCGGTGAAGAAGATGGCACCGGACGTCGACCTGATGATCGTGGTCGGCTCGCGCAACTCGTCGAACTCCGTCCGGTTGGTCGAGGTCGCCGTCGAGCACGGCGCCAAG
>NZ_DASRXP010000711.1:0-8404 GCF_035687465.1 Kribbella sp. | reverse complement strand
CAGGATGCGAGCGTGGAAGACCCTCCGGTGTTCGGTGTCGATGACAAACCCGCGGCGATGGTCGACGAGTACGGCCGCTGGCTCGCTGGGGCCCTGGGCAACGGGTTTGTCTGGCGGAAGACGGATCGTACGGCCTCGACCGAGCGGGGGTCGCAGGCGCTTGAGCTGCAGCTGATGGGGTCGCACTACAACCGGGCCGGCGACGGCACGCACGTGAATGTCGTCGTTTCGGTGCGTGACGCACGCCTGGATCGGTGGCGCGCGGCCAACCCGGGATTGGCGCACCGGAGGGACGATCTTCTGTTCTCCAGCCACCTCATCAATCTCGTGGGTGCGAGCAGCGATGTGGAGCTCTTCGGGCGGCTGCGCGAGCTGGGCGAGGGATTTCTGGCACCGGCTGAGTTGGTGCCGGTACTGCGCGACCTCGTCCTCCCGCCGCTCGCTTCCCTGTCAGAACCGCAACTCGCTGCCGAGGACTTCCCCACCTCGTGGATCATCGATCCGGTCAGTCTGGTCGAGTGGGCTGTCGCGCTGGATGCACGAGCTGCTGCGAGGACCCTGGTGGTGCGCTATCTGGAGCAGCGGCCGCAAGTCGTACCGGACGTGGAAGGCGGTCGGCAGGCCGTGGAACGAGGCGAACCAGCCGGCGAGGTCGAGCACCCCTCCCACGTACTGGGTCGGGCGCTGGCGGAACTAGCCGTCTTCGAGGCCGACGAACCGTTGCCCGTGGCGGCACCTGGTTCGTCAAGTCCTTCGTTGCTGCGGAGGTTGTTCCGGCGCTAGGTCGTCCAGGGCTTCGTGCGGGGGAGCAGCTGCTCGGTGGCGGGTGCGCGGCAGACGCAGTACGTGCTGCTACTCGCCGCGTTCTGCCTGGCTCATCTCGATGCAGAATTCATTGGCTTCGGGGTCGAGGAGGGTGACCCAGCCGCGGCCGTTGGGCTTGCGGTGGTCCTCGTGGATGGTGGCGCCGAGGGTGAGGAGGCGCTCGACCTCCTCGTCACGGGTGCGCTCGTCCGGGACCCAGTCGATGTGGAGGCGGTTCTTCGCGGACTTGCCCTCCGGTACGCCGATGAACAGCATGCCGGGAACGGGCGCAGGAGCCTCAACCAGTACTTCGTTGTCGCCGGGCTTGTCCTCATCGGACACAGACCAACCGGTGGCGCGACTCCAGAAAACGGCGAGCTCGTAGGGGTTGGCAGCATCGAACGTCACATGGCGAAGGATCACCCGACAGACCCTAGTCGTACCTCGAGGTCCGCCAGCAACTGGTTTACCACCTCATCAACCGGGCCGCTGGCATCCACTATGAGAGCACCGAAGCCTGCATTGACCGCATCGATGTTGTGCTGCCAGCGAAGGACCCGCTGCAGCTCGGCCTCGCTGCTGCCGAAGCTGCCCCGGCTTGCCAACCGCTCGCGGAGAGCTTGTACTTCGACGCTGAGGCTGACGATCGCGTCGAAGAGTTCCCAGACCTCACCCTCATTGCCGGTCGTCCCACAGATGAACCCGAGGTGGTCGCCGACCTCGCCCGCGACACGCAGTACGGTCGCTGGCGGAAGTTGCAAGGTGTGGCGGCCGAACCACTCGTCGGCAACGTTGTGCGGTGGCTCCGGTTACCAGCACGAGTGTCACCCAGCTGCTCCTCTGTTCGTCTTGTTGGGATGACTGGTTGGGTGTGGGTGGTGACGCGGTGGGGTTGTCGGCGGTGAGGCGTCGCGGATTGTCGGAGGGCGGGGCTAGGGTGCGAGAACAGGTCACAGACAAAGGAGTTTGCGATGGCGTCTCTACTCAATCCGTACATCAGCTTCGACGGAAACGCGCGGCAGGCGCTGGAGTTCTACCAGGGTGTGTTCGGCGGCGACTTGAAGGTGAACACCTTCGGGGAGTACGGCGCGCAGGACTCGCCGGACGCGGACAAGATCATGCATGGCCAGCTTGAGAGCCCGAGCGGGTACTGCCTGATGGCGGCGGACACGCCTGAGGGGATGACGCATACGCCGGGGGACAACATCACGGTCAGTCTGAGCGGGGACGACGGCGACGAGCTGCGTGGTTACTGGGGCAAGCTGTCCGACGGCGGCACTGTGTCGGTCCCGATGGAGAAGCAGATGTGGGGCGACGAGTTCGGCATGTGCGTCGACCGGTTCGGCATCGGGTGGATGGTAAACGTCACCCAGCAGGCCTGAGTCGGGCGCCGCGGCGCCGCTTAATGAGTTCTGGTCCGGTGATGGTGCGCGTTAGCCTGCCTTGTAGTCGACGAGAGGACCGGGCAGGCATGAACGAGGTCTTGCTGGACGCGATCAGGCACAACAGTTGGGCCACCACGGAGCTCGTGGGGTTCTGCCGAGATCAGAACTTCACGGCGGAGCAGCTCGAGGTCACCGGGGTCGGTACGTTCGGCGGCATCCTCGCGACGCTGGAGCACATCATCGGGTGCGACCGCGGCTACCTGGGCCGGCTCGCCGACCAGCCGCTCGCCTCGATGGACGGCGAGATCACCTTCGACAAGCTGGAAGCGTGGAACGAGGAGGCGCGGCTGCTCTGGGAGGAGACGCTGGCCAAGCCGATCGAGGTCGAGCGCGTGATCATCGTGGACGACGAGACCCGCGGGACCCGGGCCGGCATCTTCATCGCCCAGGCGCTCAACCACGCGAACCACCACCGCGAGCAGGTCTGCGCGATCCTCACCGGCTTCGGCATCGAACCGCCCGACATCCAGGCCTTGGAATACGCCTGGCGCACCAACCGCATCTGGGACCTCCCGACCCCGGCAGCCAGCTGAACCACTTGCGCCACGCCAACGCAGTACGGGCTAGAGCTTGTGCTGTTTCACGAGTGCGCGCGGCGCCTGGATACGCCAGGCGTCGGTGAGGAGTTCGCGGAGCTCCACCTCGTCGACGGCGGGCAGGCGGACCAGGACCGCGGGGAAGCCGTTGTAGTGGTCCTCGGTGAAGAACTTCTCCTCGTCCGCGCTCAGTAGCGCCTGCTTCTCCGCGGCACCTCCCACCCGGATCGCCAGTACGTCGGGTTGTGCGATCCGGGGCTGCTTCGGGGCGTCCCGCTTCATCCACACCCAGGCGATCGCCTTCTTGCCGACGGCGAACGCGAAACGATCCTCGTCCTCGCGGACCTCGGGTAGGTCGAGTGCGATCCGGCGTACGGCGTTCTGGTCAGCCACGGAGCTTTCGTACCAGATCCGCTGACTCCTGCACAGGTGTCAGTGGTACGCCGGTGTCGAACCAGCTGATCAGGTTGTCCACGACAAGCCGGCCCATCGCGTCCCGGGTCGGGATGCTCGCTGAGCCGACGTGCGGCAGCAGTACTGCGTTGTCCAGCTCCAACAGCCCGGGATGGACGTCCGGCTCGTGCTCGAACACATCCAGACCCGCACCGAGGATCGTCCGCGACTGCAACGCCGAGACCAAGGCAGCTTCGTCGACCACCGAACCGCGCGCGACGTTGATCAGGATTCCGTCCGGACCAAGCGCTTCCAGCACCTCGGCATCGACCAGATGCCGGGTCTCGTCGCCGCCCGGAATCACCACCATCAAGATGTCCACAGCGGTAGCGAGCTCGACCAGCGTCGGATAGTAGCGGTAGGCAACATCCTTCGGGTGACGGTTGTGATAGGCAACGGAAATCCCGAAGGCCGACGCGCGCTGGGCAATCGCCTCACCGATCCGACCCAGTCCGAGGATGCCCATCGTCCGGCCATGCAACGTTGCTTTGGTCAACGGGTAGGGGCGCTCCTGCCAACGTCCCGTGCGCAGATACCGCTCGGCCTGCGGGAGTTCGCGAGCTGTCATCAACAGCAGACCGAGAGCGGTGTCAGCCACCTCGTTGTCCAGCACGCCGGGGGTATTCGTCACCACCACGCCACGTGTCGCGGCGGCCGCGGCGTCGATCTTGTCGTACCCCACTCCGAAGCTCGCGACGATCCGCACCGACGGCAGACGATCCAGAAAGGCGCCGTCGATCGTCGTACCGGCGGTGGCGACAGCAACGATCTCCTTGCCCCGCTCAGCCAGTACTGCGTCCGGGTCGTCCGCCTCCCAGAGCCGGATCACCTCGAAGTGCTCGGCCGTCCCGGACAGGACCGACCGGTTCATCGGACCAGGCATCAACACGAGCGGGCGGGCCATCGGATCTCCTCGAGGTTCACCGGGATGTTCATCACGACTTTGTCCGGTCAAGCCTATTTCCCACGCCCGGGCCGGGTCAGGATCGGGGGTGGGCCCAAGAAGTATCGACGAGGAGCTGACCATGATCATCGACTGCGCGTACTACCGCGACGGACACCGCCAGCACGTCGGCCCGATGTCGGTCGAGGACGCGGCCACCCGGGTCCGCGGGGGCGGCTTCGTCTGGCTCGGCATGTACGAACCGACGCCGGAGGAGCTCAGCCAGGTGAGCGAGAACTTCGGCCTGCACGAGCTGGCGGTCGAGGACGCCCAGACGTTCCACCTGCGGCCGAAGGTCGAACCGTACGAGGGCGACATCCGGCTGGTGATCCTGCGGACCGCCCGGTACGACGACCAACGGGAGGAGGTGGACTTCGGGGAGGTCAGCGTGTTCGTCGGGCCGGCGTTCGTGATCACCGTCCGCCAAGGCGTGGCCAGCGAGCTCCACGGCGCCCGGACCCGGCTCGAACACCGCCCAGAACTGCTGGAGAACGGCACGAACTCCGTGCTCTGGGCGATCCTGGACCAGGTCGTGGACGGGTACGGGCCGGTGGTCGCCGAACTCGAGCGCGACATCGAACAGGTCGAGCGGACCGTGTTCGCGGGTTCCGTCGCGCCGACCGAGCGGATCTACTTCCTTCGTCGTGAGGTGACGGACTTCTACCGCGCGGTGCACCCGCTGCTCGCAGTACTGGCAACCGTCGAGCGAGGAGCGCGGGACACCGGCTTGCTGCCGTACTTCCGCGACGTGCACGACCACCTGGTGCTGGTCAACGAAGAGGTCGCCGCGCAGCGTGATCTGCTGGCGACCGTGCTCGAGGCGAACATGGCGGTGATCTCGGTCGAGCAGACCAAGGTCAGCGTTCAGCAGAACGCCACCATCGAGCAGCTCACCATCCTGGCCACGGTGTTCCTGCCGCTGACGTTCATCACCGGATTCTTCGGCCAGAACTTCGGTTGGCTGGTCGACCACATCGATCAGTTCTGGAGCTTCCTCGTTCTAGGCGTCGGCGGCCTGATGATCCCGTGCGTAGCCCTCTTCATCTGGCTTCGTCGTCAGCGAGCCGCTCGTGCACCTGCGAAGGATGCCGACGAGCAGCTTTCGATAGCCAACTGAGAAGGCCTACGCCGTACCGGCCGGCTCGAAGCCTGCGAGCATCTCTTCCAGCGCACGCTGGTCGGGACCGACGAAGGGATCGGCGCCTGGCGCGGCGGCGAGCATGTCGAGGAACTCAGCCGTCTGCCCGGCGGCCGGAGGCAGGTGGGTGCTGAGAATGACGGCCGGGTCCATGGCGCGGATCGGCTCGACGGTTCCGAGGTACTTCGCCGGATCCACGTTGTGCACCCAGGGACTGTCGATGACGGCCCACAACAGTTGCCCGGCGCGAAGATCGTCCCGCGGAACGTCCCTGACCTCGGCGCAGCCGGCCAGCTCACTGGTCGGCATGGGCGCGCCGAAGCAGTCGGAGCTGAAGCAGATTCCCGAGTTGTCGTCGTAGAAGCCGACGGTCGCCGGGCTGTCGAACAGCGGCGGACGGAACGCTCGCAGGGTGCGGTCGCCCACGTCGAGTGACTGGCCGGGGTTGAGCAGGTACACCCGGTCCATCGGAAGCGGGCGATCGGTCGACATGATGCCGGCGCCGATGAAGGTGGTGATCACCCGCGCTTCTGGCGCCGCTTCGAGCAGGTCGAACAGCGCGCCGGTGTGGTCGCGGTCGGGGTGCGTGAGCCAGATCCAGCGGACGTCCGCGGGGTCGAGAACCGAGCCCAGCGCGTCCATGAAACCCCGGCCGGGCAGGCTGAGCCCGGTATCCACGACGACCGGCTCGGCCGCCTTCAGGACGAACGCGTTGACAGCGAGGTAGCCGACGCCTGGTACCTCGAGTTGGTTGTTGAGCACGCTGGCGTCGCGTCCGATGCGATGGATCTCCATGGTGGCCCCCCTTGGCCGACAAAACACCCGTTAAAGCGGATGGTCTGCCGCCTCGCGCAGGGAGTCAACAGCTGACGAACGACAACTGACGGTGCCCAAAAGCTCACTACAGTTGCCTGCCGCAAGGCCATTCACCCAGCATTCATCCCGTTGGCGCAGGGCGTTTCGGGCCTGCACCGCGAACACGGTGAAGATGCCTCCGTCTGAGTCTCACCGTCTGGAGGATGACATGATCCGCCCGAAACTGTCTGCCCTGTTGGCTGCTACAGCACTGGCTGCTCTGGTTGCCTTACCGACCGCATCAGCCACCGGTTCCGCAGTACCGCAAGCCAGTACTGCGACCGCTGCCGAGCCGCCGTCGTTTGCTGCGACGCCGCTTAGGTCGTACGACGCGTTCGACGCGAACCAGGCGGTCGCGGTGGACCGGAAGTACTTCTACGCCGTCAACAACCGGACGATCACCAAGCACGACCGGACCACCGGCCAGCCGTTGCTGCAGTTCGCGGGTGACGCCGCCGGGCCGTTCAAGCACCTGGACAGCGGAGTCGTCGTCGGCAGCAAGCTGTACGCCGTGCATTCGAACTACCCGGAATGGCCGATGGAGAGCTCGATCGAGGTGTTCGACACCAAGACGATGCGGCACGTCGACACGTACAGCTTCGGGATCTACCGCGGTTCGCTCACCTGGCTGGACCGGCACGACGGCGCCTGGTGGGCCGGGTTCGCGAACTACGACGTGGTGCAGGACGGTCAGACCGAGCCGTACGGGCAGACCTACAACACCCAGGTAGTGAAGCTGAACGACAAGTTCGAGGTCACCGCGTCCTGGACGATCCCGAAGCAGATCCTCGACAAGTTCAAGCCGATGAGCAACTCCGGCGGCTCGTGGGGACCGGACGGCCGGCTCTGGCTGACCGGGCACGACCTCGGCGAGGCGTACGTAATGAACCTGCCGAAGGCCGGCGCGGAACTGCAGTGGGTCGCGACGGTCGACCTCCCGGACGTACAGGGCCAGGGCATCGCGTGGGATCGCTCCTCCTCGAAGCCGACCTTCTGGGCGATCAGCCGCCCGAACAAGCAGGTCAGGACCTTCACGATGCCGGTCACCTCGATCACAGACCCGACCGCAAAGGGCTGGCAAATCCTCGGCCCAGGCCACTTCCAGCAGTAATCCACTCAACCCTTTCGAGTAGAGGTCAGGAGGTGGCCGCTACCTTCGGGATGCTGGGCTTATGACTGAGAACAGCAGTACTCGCCCGGCCAGCCTCCACGCCTACTTCGCCTACCGGGACGCGGCCGCCGCGCTCGAGTGGCTCGAGCAGGCGTTCGGGTTCGAGACGACGACGAAGTATCCCGACGACAAGGGCGGGATCATGCACGCCGAGATGCGGCGCGACAACGTGGCGATCACGCTCTTCACCGACGAGGAGGGCTACGACCGCCCAGCTCGCAAGGGTGTGAGCGTCGGCCACGGCAGCTATGTCGCACTCGAGTCCGAGGCCGCCGTCGACGAGGTCTACACCAACGCGGTGAAGGCCGGCGCCGAGACGATCTGGACCCCCGACAACACCGAGTGGGGCAACTACCGCTGCCGTGTCGCCGACCCCGAGGGCTACGAGTGGACCTTCGGCACCCACCTCCCGGGCCAGCCCGCTACTTGGTAGGGATGGTCTGCCGCTTTGCATAGAGTGGCTGGGTGACCGAGGACCCGCGATTGATCGTGCTGCGCGGCAACTCGGGTTCGGGTAAGAGTTCGGTTGCCGCAGGCATCAGAGCGGCGTACGGGCGGGGCGTCGCCTGGGTCGAGCAGGACTACATCCGGCGGACCATCTTCAAGGAACTGGACGAACCGGACGGCGCGAACATCACGGCGATCGAGCAGCTCGCGAGCCTCGCCCTGCGACGCGGATTCCACACCGTTGTCGAAGGCATCCTTCCGACCAGCCGGTACGCCGTGATGCTGGCCCGGCTGGCTCGTCAGCACGCCGGCCCGTCGTACTTCTACTACCTGGACGTCCCCTTCGACGAGACCGTACGCCGCCACGCCACCCGCCCGAAGGCCACAGAATTCGACGCGGCCGCGATGCGCGAGTGGTACCACGCCCGCGACCTCCTCGAATCACCCAAGGAAACCGTCATCGACGAGTCATCCACCCTCGCCGCCACCATCACCCGAATCCTCACCGAAACCGGCCTCCAATGACCTGACCATCCGCCGGCACACGTGCACCCTCGTGAACTCCGCCCGCATCGCGTCCTCCTGCTCGATCCCAGCATGAACGAACCCGCT
>NZ_DASRXP010000710.1:0-10484 GCF_035687465.1 Kribbella sp. | reverse complement strand
TCGGATGGTCTCGCAGCTGCGACCGCTGTGATGACGACCGACAAGGTGCCGAAGCAGGCGGTCCTCACGCATCCGGACGGCTGGAGCATCGGCGGCTTCGCCAAGGGCGCGGGCATGTGCGCGCCGAACATGGCGACCATGCTCTCCGTCATCACCACGGACGCGGCACTCGATCAGCCGCACCTCGACCACGCACTGCGGAACGCGGTCGGCAAGACCTTCAACCGGCTGGACGTCGACGGTGGTACGTCGACCAACGACACCGTGCTCCTGCTCAGCTCAGGAGCCTCGGGAGTGACCGTCGCGCCGGACGCGTTCGAAGAGGCGCTCACGGCCCTGGCTGCTGACCTGGTGAAGCAGTTACAGGCCGACGCGGAGGGCGCTACCAAGTACGTCAGCATCACCGTGCAGAACGCGGCCACCGAGACCGAGGCGATCGCCGCCGCCAAGGTCGTTGCCGAGGACAACCTCTGCAAGACCGCCTTCTTCGCCTCCGACCCGAACTGGGGCCGGATCGCGATGGCCGTCGGTAACGCACCGACCGCCTTCGACCCGTCCCTGCTGGACATCACGCTCAACGGCGCGGCCATCTGTGTGGCCGGCGGCAAGGGGGTCGACCGGTCCGAGGCCGACCTGAGCGGCCCGGAGATCGAGGTTGTGATCGACCTGCATGCGGGGACCGCCTCGGCGACCGTGCTGACCACGGACCTGTCGCACGCGTACGTCGAAGAGAACTCGGCGTACTCCTCATGACCCTGACCCCGGCAAGGACGCAGGCGAGCGCGGTCGAGAAGGCCGCGGTGCTGACCGAGGCACTGCCTTGGCTGAAGGAGTTCCACGGCAAGACGATCGTGGTCAAGTACGGCGGCAACGCGATGGTGGACGACGAGCTCAAGCAGGCGTTCGCGTCCGACATCGTCTTTCTCCGGCACTGCGGTGTCCGGGTCGTCGTCGTCCACGGCGGCGGTCCGCAGATCAGCGACATGCTGGCCCGGCTCGGGATCGACAGCGAGTTCCGCGGTGGGCTGCGGGTGACCACGCCCGAGGCGATGGACGTGGTCGGCATGGTGCTGGTCGGCAAGGTCGGCCGCGAGCTGGTCGGGCTGCTGAACGCGCACGGCCCGTTCGCCGTCGGCATGTCCGGCGAGGACGCGGGCCTGTTCACCGCGGAGCGGCGCGGCGCGATGATCGACGGGGAGTCCGTCGACATCGGCCTGGTCGGCGACGTGGTCGATGTCCGGCCCGAGGCCGTGATCGACCTGATCGACGCGGGCCGGATCCCGGTGGTGTCGACGATCGCCCCCGACGAGGACGGCCAGGCGCACAACATCAATGCAGACACGGCCGCCTCCGCGTTGGCGGTGGCGCTGGGCGCGTCGAAGCTCGTAGTACTGACTGATGTGGCCGGGCTGTACCGGAACTGGCCCGAGAGCGACGAGATCGTCACCCAGATCGACGCCGCCGAGTTGGCCGAACTGCTGCCGTCGCTCGCGTCCGGGATGGTGCCGAAGATGGAGGCCTGCCTGCGGGCGGTCCAGTCCGGCGTCTCCCGGGCCACCGTGATCGACGGCCGGGTGCCGCACTCGTTGCTGCTCGAGATCTTCACCGACGCCGGAAGTGGGACCCAGGTGATTCCGTCATGACCGAACTGCTGACCGTCGAGGGCACCCAGTCCGCGCTCACCGAGCGGTACTCGAACGCACTGATGAACACGTTCGGCGCACCCAAGCGCGTGCTGGTCCGCGGTGAGGGCGCCTACCTCTGGGACGCCGACGGCCGCAAGTACCTCGACCTGCTCGGTGGGCTCGCGGTGAACTCCCTCGGCCACGCGCACCCGTTCGTGGTGTCGGCGGTGACCAGCCAGCTCGCCACCCTCGGGCACGTGTCGAACTTCTTCGCCTCGGCCCCGCAGATCGCGCTGGCCGAGAAGCTGCTGTCGCTTTTCGATGCCCCTGGCAAGGTGTTCTTCACGAACTCCGGCACCGAGGCCAACGAGGCCGCCTTCAAGATCACCCGGAAGACCGGCCGGACCAAGATCATCTCGACCATCGGCGCCTTCCACGGCCGCACGATGGGCGCCCTCGCGATCACCTGGAAGCCGGCGTACCGCGAAGAGTTCGCCCCGCTGCCCGGCGACGTCACCTTCGTCCCGTACGGCGATGCGGCCGCGCTCGCCGCCGCGGTGGACGACGAGACGGCAGCTGTGGTTCTCGAGCCGATCCAGGGGGAGAACGGGGTGGTCGTCCCGCCGGACGGCTACCTCGAGGCGGCTCGGCGGATCACCTCCGAGCACGGCGCCTTGCTGTGGATCGACGAGATCCAGACCGGCGTCGGGCGGACCGGCGACTGGTTCGCGCACTTCCCGTCCGGGATCCTCCCCGACCTGGTGACGGTGGCCAAGGGGCTCGGCGCGGGCATTCCTATTGGTGCGTGCCTCGGGTTCGGCGCGGCTGCCGAGCTGCTGCAGCCGGGGAACCACGGCACGACCTTCGGCGGTAATCCGGTCGCCTCGATCGCCGGCCTCGCAGTACTGACGGTGATCGAACGGGACGGCCTGCTCGCCAACGTGACGGCGGTCGGCAACCACCTCGCCTCCGCGATCGAGGCACTGGACCACCCGTTGATCGAGGGGGTCCGGGGTCGCGGCTTGCTGCTTGCGATCAAGCTGACCCGGCCGGTGTCGGACCAGGTCACCGCGCTCGCGCTCGAAGCCGGCTTCGTGGTGAACAACCCGATCCCCGACGCGATTCGGCTGGCGCCGCCGTACATCCTGAGCAAGGCTGACGCTGACAGTTTTGTCGCGGCCCTGCCGGGACTGCTCGACGCTTGCGTTTTGGAGGATGCGTGACGAGGCACTTTCTGCGCGACGACGACCTCAGCCCGGTCGAGCAGGACGAGGTTTTGACGCTGGCCCAGCAGCTGGTCACGGACCGGTTCGGGCACAAGCCGCTGGCCGGGCCGCAGACGGTCGCGGTGATCTTCGACAAGACCTCCACCCGGACCCGGATCTCGTTCGCCGTCGGCATCGCCGAACTCGGCGGCGTACCGCTGATCATCGACGCGCAGAGCTCCCAGATGGGCCGCGGCGAGCCGATCGCGGACACTGCCCGGGTCCTCGATCGGCAGGTTGGCGCGATCGTCTGGCGGACCTCGGGACAGGTCAGGATCGAGGAGATGGCCGGCGCGTCGAACGTGCCGGTGATCAATGCGTTGACGGACGAGTTCCACCCGTGTCAGATCCTCGCGGACCTGCTCACTGTCCGGCAGCACAAGGGGTCGACGGCCGGGCTGAAGCTCGTGTACCTCGGCGACGGCGCGAACAACCTGGCGCACTCGTATCTGCTCGGTGGAGCGACGGCCGGTATGCACGTGGTCGTTGCCTCGCCCGCCGACTACCAGCCCGACGCCACTGTGCTCGCGAAGGCTGGTGAGATCGGCGCAGCCACGGGTGGTTCGGCTGCTTGGACGTCAGATGCCTTGGAGGCCGTGGCCGGCGCGGATGTCGTTGCCACCGACACCTGGGTGTCGATGGGGCAGGAGGGTGAGGCTTCGTTGCGTGAGGCGCCCTTCGTCCCGTATGCGGTGACAGAGCAACTGTTGTCGAAGGCAAACAACGATGCGATCGTGCTGCACTGCCTGCCGGCCTACCGCGGCAAGGAGATCGAGGCGGCGGTGATCGACGGACCCCAGTCGGTCGTCTGGGACGAAGCGGAGAACCGGCTGCACGCGCAGAAGGCCCTGCTGTCCTGGCTGCTGGCGAGGAACTTCGCCTCATGAGTCTCGCGGTACCGACCACCAAGACCGCCCGGCAGCAGCGCATCGTCGACCTGCTCGGACGGCAGCCAGTGCGATCCCAGACCGAACTCGCGGACCTGCTGGCGGCGGCCGGCCTGGTCGTCGGACAGGCCACGCTGTCCCGCGACCTGGTGGAGATCGGCGCGGTCAAGGTCCGCGACTCGGCCGGCCAACTGGTCTACGCAGTACCAGGCGAAGGCGGCGACCGTACGCCGCGCGCCGGCGAAGCAGCAGCCTTCGAAGCCAGACTGGCACGGGTGGCATCCGAGCTACTCGTCTCGGCAGAGGGCAGCGCCAACCTGGTCATCCTGAGAACCCCGCCGGGTGCGGCCCAGTACTTCGCGTCGGCAATCGACCACGTAGGCCTGGACGACGTACTCGGCACCATCGCAGGCGACGACACCGTCATGGTCGTCTCCCGAAACCCCACCGGCGGCGAAGCCTTGGCCACCAGATTCCTCAACCTAGCAGCCCGCACAGACCCCAAACCCGAGGTCTAGGGTCGGTAGCGGCGAGCGCCAGCGAAGCCGCACCGTGGGCACCACCTCAACAACTACTGCCTCCTGTAGCCGCGACACCAACCCAGACGCGGCACCTACCTGGCGCACCGTAGTACCAAAGCCTTCTGAGAGGATCGGAAAATGACCACCGGAGAGAGCGCGGCTCTGTGGGGCGGCCGGTTCGCGGGCGGCCCGGCTGACGCCCTGGCGGCGCTGAGCAAGTCGACCCAGTTCGACTGGCGCCTCGCGCCGTACGACATCGCCGGCTCCAAGGCCCACGCCAAGGTCCTCCACCGCGCCGGCCTCCTCACCGACGACGACCTGACCAAGATGCTCCAGGGACTCGACGACCTGCTGGCCGACGTCATGATCGGCACCTTCCTCCCAGCGGAAACCGACGAAGACGTCCACACCGCACTCGAGCGCGGCCTCCTCGACCGCCTCGGCAACGAACTAGGCGGCCGCCTCCGCGCCGGCCGGTCCCGCAACGACCAGGTCGCCACCCTCTTCAAGAGCTTCCTCCGCGACCACGGCCGCATCATCAGCCGCCTCGTCCTCGACCAGGTGACCACCCTCGCCGAGCAGGCCGAGAAACACCTCGGCGTCGCGATGCCCGGCCGGACCCACCTCCAGCACGCCCAGCCCGTCCTCCTCTCGCATCACCTGCTGGCTCACGCCTGGCCGCTGATCCGCGATCTCGACCGGCTCGCCGAGTGGGACGCGAGGGTCGCCGCCGACTCGCCGTACGGTTCAGGCGCCCTGGCGGGCTCCTCGCTCGGCCTGGATCCGCAGTTCGTCGCGACCGAACTCGGCTTCACGAACTCGTCGCCGAACTCGATCGACGGGACGGCCGCGCGCGACTTCGTCGCCGAGTTCGCCTACATCACCGCGCAGGTCGGCATCGACCTGTCCCGCCAGGCCGAAGAGGTGATCCTCTGGGCGACCAAGGAGTTCGGTTTCGTCGAACTGGACGACGCCTACTCGACCGGCTCGAGCATCATGCCGCAGAAGAAGAACCCGGACATCGCCGAGCTGGCGCGCGGCAAGTCCGGCCGGCTGATCGGCAACCTGACCGGCCTGCTCGCGACGCTGAAGGCGCAGCCGCTGGCGTACAACCGCGACCTGCAGGAGGACAAGGAACCGGTCTTCGACTCGGTCGACACCCTCGAGGTCCTGCTGCCCGCGTTCACCGGCATGATCCGGACCCTGCGGTTCAACACTGAGCGACTCGAAGACCTGGCACCGCAGGGGTTCTCCCTGGCGACCGACATCGCCGAGTGGCTCGTCCGGCAGAAGGTGCCGTTCCGGGTCGCACACGAGCTCGCCGGAGCTTGCGTACAGGCTTGTGAGAAGCGTGGGATCGAACTGTGGGATCTCTCCGACGAGGACCTCGCGACGATCTCGCCGCTGCTGACCCCGGAGGTCCGCTCGGTCCTCAGCGTCGAGGGCTCCATCGCCTCCCGCAACGGCCGCGGCGGCACCGCCCGCGACCGCGTCGCCGACCAACTGACCGAACTCCAAACCCGCACGGCCACCTACGCAGCCCGCCTCACCTAGGGCATGCCTGTACGTCGTGCGCTCCTGGCTGACCTGGTGCTCGAAGTGGCGCCTAGGCTGCTCGGCATGGTGCTCCGCAGCACCACCGCGGACGGCACGGTCGCCGTGCGTCTCACCGAGGTCGAGGCGTACGACGGCCCGAGCGATCCCGGCTCGCACGCGTACCGCGGTGAGACCGCACGGAATGCCGTGATGTTCGGCCCACCCGGGCACCTCTACGTCTATTTCACCTACGGCATGCACTTCTGCATGAACATCAGCGCGGGTCCCGACGGCCGACCATCGGCCGTCCTTCTCCGCGCCGGCGAGATCATCGAAGGCGTGGACCTGGCCCGCACCCGCCGCCACCCCACCAACGGCAAAAGAACCACAGATCGAGACCTAGCTCGCGGCCCGGCTCGGATGTGCGTTGCCCTCGGCATCGATCGGGAAGCCAACGGCGCGAACCTCCTGGCCCGCACCTCACCCATCCAGCTCCTCCCTGGCCCCGGCTTCGACGGCGAACCCTCCACCGGCCCCCGAGTCGGCCTCCGCGAAGCAGCCGACCGCCCCTGGCGCTTCTGGATCCCCAACGACCCGACCGTCTCCCCCTACCGCCCCCACGTCCCCAAACGCCGCTCCTAGCGGTTGGCTAGTTCGAGGACGTAGTCGAGCTGGGGGAGGCCGTATTCGACCTCGGGGTCCGGGAACAAGCCGATGTGGTGCGCACCCGCGGCCTCCAGCGCCTCGATGTGCGCGGCCGCGTCGTCGAGGGTGCCGATCGGGCCGAGCTCGATCCACCAGTCCGTCGGCATCGTGACGAGCCCGTCGACCCCCAACTCGGCGTACCGGCTGATCAGGTCGTCGTAGAACGGCAGTGCCGCGAGCCCTGGGTTCTTCTGCTCGATCAGCCCGGCCAGCCACGGCGCGGTCCACTCGTACGCCGTCTTGCGGTCGCTCCGCACGCAGAACGCACTGAACACGGCGACCACGAAACCCTCCGGTGACCCCGCCTGCGCCACGGCGGCTCGTACGTTGGACGGGCTGGCGGGCTCCGCGAGCACGACACCACCGGCGACGCGTCCGGCGAGCGCGAGCGACTTCGGACCGCGCACTCCGAGCAGGAGCGGCGGTGCCTCAGCCGGCGGCGCTTCGAGCTTCACATCGCGGAGGTGGACCGTCTTGCCCTCCATCGTCACGCTCTCTCCGGCGAGCAGCCGGGTGACCGCGACCGTCACCTCCTCCAGGGCCGTCAGCGGTGACTTCGGCCGGACGGCCATCTGCTCCATCCACTCCTGGACCCCGTGGCCGATGCCGGGCAGGAACCGCCCGGGAGCCAGCGCGCAGAGGGTGGCGATCTCCATCGCGGTGACGGCAGCGGTCCGCACCACCGCGGGCAGAATGCCGAGCCCCACGGTGAGCCGGTCCGTGACGGCCAGCGCGGCGGCCGCCAGCGACGGCCCCGAGGTGAAGAAGCAGTCCTCGATCACCCACAGTTCGTCCGCGCCACCGGCCTCCAGCCGGCGGGCGACGTCCGTCACCAGGGCGGCGGGGAAGGTCCGCGGGAAGCACATCCCGAGTCCAGCAGAAGTCTGAGTCATATCGAGACCGTAAAGGTCTGCACCGACAGTCGTCGTCGGTAGGCGTACGAGCCCCTCCGCCGGGTAGGTTTCGAGCATGGGCCGTCCGCACTACTCCTCCCGGCTGGAGGACTGGTTCAACCTCGGGGTGCAGACCATCTTGCGCCGCCGCGGCTGGCGGGAACGGATCATCCCGCACGTGGGCTACGGCACCCAGCAGTTCACCCGGGTGCTCGCCCGCGTCGTGCTCAGCCGCGACCCGCGGATGCAGCCCCGGCAGGACGAGGACCAGGTGGTTCGCGGGTGGCGGGTCTTCGTCACGGCGCCGGCCACGAAGGTGGCGGTCTCGGTCACTGTCGCGGGTCAGAGCTTCGAGGGGCTCACCGACCGCGGGGGATTCATCGACCTCACGGTGCCGGTGGTGCTGCCGCCTGGCTGGCACGAGATCAGCCTGGGTGTGCACGGCGACCGGCAGGCTCGCGGCAAGGTGTTCGTGCCCGACCCCGACGCGACGTTCGGGCTGGTCAGCGACATCGACGACACGGTGATGTTGACGATGCTGCCGCGACCGCTGATCGCAGCCTGGAACACCTTCGTCCGGGACGAGCAGGCCCGGCGGGTAGTGCCGGGCATGGCCCAGATGTACGCCGAACTCCTCGCGGACCACCCTGGTGCGCCGATCTTCTACCTCTCCACCGGAGCCTGGAACACGGCCCCGAACCTGACCCGCTTCCTAGCCCGGCACGGTTACCCCGCCGGCCCGATGCTGCTCACCGACTGGGGGCCGACGAACACCGGCTGGTTCCGCAGCGGGCGCGAGCACAAGCGGACTGCCTTGCGCCGGCTGGCGACGGAGTTCCCGAACGTGCGCTGGGTGCTGGTAGGCGACGACGGCCAGCACGACCCACAGCTGTACGGCGACTTCGCCCAGACCCACCCGGACCACGTACGGGCCATCGGTATCCGCCAACTGACCCCCGCCGAGCAGGTGCTGTCCCACGGTCTGCCGGTCCCGAACCAGGACCCGGGCGCGCACGATCCACACCGCCCAACAGCCGCCACGGTGCACGGCCCCGACGGCCACGCCCTCGTCGCTCAACTCCGCGCCGTCCTATCCAGGCCCGAGGCCAGCTAGGAACGCACTAGACGCTACTGGCAGGCTTGTGGTTGATCCGCGACGTACAAGGAGAGACCAAGTGACCGACAGCGGGACCGCAAGCCGCACCCAGGTGCTCGACGACCTCGAGAGCCGTGGCCTGATCGCGCACTCCACCGATCCGGACGCCCTGCGTGCCGCGATGGCAGCCGGACCGATCACCTCGTACGTCGGTTTCGACCCGACCGCACCGAGTCTCCACATGGGGAACCTGCTGCAACTCCTCACCCTGCGGCGGCTGCAGTTGGCCGGCCACAACCCGATCGGGCTCGTCGGTGGAGCCACCGGGCTGATCGGTGACCCCAAGGAGTCCTCCGAGCGGGTGCTGAACCCCAAGGACGTCGTCCAGCAGTGGGTGGAACTGGTCCGCAGCCAGGTGGAACGGTTCGTGGATTTCGACACGTCCCTGCCCAACCCGGCACGCATCGTGAACAACTACGACTGGACCAAGGACCTCAACACGCTCGATTTCCTCCGGGACATCGGCAAGCACTTCCCGGTGAACCGGATGCTCGGCAGGGAAGTGGTGAAGGCCCGTCTCGAGCAGGGGATCAGCTACACGGAGTTCAGCTACGTCCTCCTGCAGTCGCTGGACTACCTGGAGCTCTACCGGCGCCACGGGTGCACGCTGCAGACCGGTGGCAGTGATCAGTGGGGCAACCTCACTGCCGGCGTCGAGCTGATCAGGCGGGCGGAGGGTGGCAAGGCGCACGCGCTGGCGACGCCTCTGGTGACGAAGGCGGACGGGACCAAGTTCGGCAAGACCGAGACGGGGACCGTGTGGCTGGACCGGGAGCTCACTTCGCCGTACGCGTTCTACCAGTTCTGGTTCAACACGGACGACCGCGACGTGATGCAGCTGGTGCGGTTCTACACGTTCCGCACTGCGGACGAGATCGCTGAGTTGGAGCAGGCGACCCTGGAACGTCCGTTCGCCCGCGAGGCACAACGTGTGCTCGCGGAGGACGTGACAACGCTGGTGCACGGCGAAGAGGAGACTCGACGCGTGCAGGAGGCCTCCAAGGCTCTCTTCGGCCAGGGCGAGCTCGCCGCCCTCAACGGCGAGACACTGGTGGCCGCGCTCCGGGAAGCACCACACGTCGAGCTCGCTGCCGGTGAACCGATGCCCACATACGGCGACCTGTTGGTGAAGGCTGGCCTGGTCGCCAGCAAGTCGGCCGCGCGGAGGACTGTCGCCGAGGGCGGGGGATACCTGAACAACGCGAAGGTCAGCGATGCCGAGTACGTGCCCGGCGCCGATGACCTGCTGCCGGGCGGTGCCCTGGTCCTGCGGCGTGGGAAGCGTTCCTTTGCAGGGGTTCTGGCTTCGCCGGCCAAGGTCTGATGCAGGGTCCGCGGTACCGGGCTTCGGGGTGGTGGCCTATCCCACAAGGCCGATGCCGAGGGCAAATTACAGCCGTGTGACTCTGCCCACCGGGAACCGATTTGACCCGCTACCTGCCAGCCACGTACTGTTCTTCTTGTTGGAGCGAGTGCGGGACGCGGAAGCGGCCGGACGCTCCGAACCCCCAAAGACTAACGCTGTCGATACTTGCCATCGGGTAAGGGTCGGCCCACTTGACACGGGGTGATGGTCAGAAAAATCGGGTCTTGACTCGGTGGATCTGGTCCGGTAGAGTAACGCAGGTTGCCCCGGAGTCCTGGCCGAAAGGTTACGGACGCGGTGTGCGTCCGATTCTTGAGAACTCAACAGCGTGCCGAAAGTCAATGCCGAAATATGTAGTATCCCCGTTCACGGCATTGGATGATTTCTTTTTCCCGGGTCTCTTCGAGATTTTGGGTGTTGGGTTGTCTGTTGTTCGTGGCGGATTCCTTTGAAGATTAATGATTCAAGTCAGTTTGATTGTTTCTGAGATATCAAAGGATCACTCAATGTAGTCTGTTCTCTGCGCCCTT
>NZ_DASRXP010000709.1:0-9031 GCF_035687465.1 Kribbella sp. | reverse complement strand
ACGGAGGGCTGGCTCGACACGTACCAGGTGCAGATCCTGCCGTTCGTGGCCAACGCCTTCTCGATCTACCTGTTCTACCAGTACTTCAGCAGCATCCCGGTCGAGCTGGACGAGGCCGCCCGGATGGACGGCGCCGGGTGGTTCGGGATCTACCGGCGCGTCGTGATGCCGCTGTCCGGACCGGCCATCGCGACCGTCGCGATCCTGACCTTCCTGCCGGCGTGGAACTCCTACCTCTGGCCGTTGATGGTGGTGCAGAGCGAGGAACTGCGCCCGGTGATGGTCGGCATTCAGTACTTCTTCCAACTCAACGTTTCCTGGGGGCAGATCATGGCCTACGCCTCGATGATCACCGTGCCGGTGCTCGTCCTGTTCGTCGCGTTCCAGCGCGCCTTCATCGGCGGCATCGCCTCCGCGGGGGTGAAGGGCTGATGCTCGAGCTCCCCGACTCGTGGGTGTGGGACTTCTGGCTCGCTCAGGACGGCGACGAGTATCACCTCTTCTTCCTGTACGCGTCCCGCGCCCTGCATGATCCCGGCCGCCGGCACCGGCGGGCGTCCGTCGGCCATGCGGTATCCGATGACCTGCGGGATTGGAGGCGGTTGCCGGATGCGCTTGTCCGGGGTGATGCGCCGGCGTTCGATGACGTAGCCACGTGGACCGGTTCCGTCGTACGGGGTCCTGAGGGTCAGTGGCACATGTTCTACACCGGGGCCACTGATCGCGGCGGGGCGCTGATCCAGACGATCGGGCTGGCTGTGTCGGACGATCTGATCAGCTGGCACAAGCACGACGGCAATCCGGTCGTGTCTGCTGATCCGCGCTGGTACGAGAAGTACGACGGCGCGACGTGGTTCGACGAGGCCTGGCGGGATCCGTGGGTCTTCGCGGATCCAGACGGCGACGGCTGGCACATGCTGATCACCGGGCGCGCCAACCACGGGGCTGCCGACGACCGCGGGGTGGTCGGCCATGCTCGGTCGCACGACCTGGTCCAGTGGGAAGTCGGGCCGCCGCTGAGCGAGCCGGGTGCGGGATTCGGGCAGCTCGAGGTCTTCCAGGTCGAGGAGGTGGAGGGCCGCGTTGTCCTGCTGTTCAACTGCCTACGGAACGAGTTGTCGGCTGCCAGGAAGGAGACTGCGGGCAGCGGGGGAGTCTGGTCATTGGCTGCCGACAGCATCGTTGGTCCGTTCGACGTCAGCAAGGCCACGCCGCTGACCGACGACTCCCTGTACGTCGGGCGGCTGGTGCGGGATGTCGACGGTGCCTGGGTGTTGCTCGCCTTCCACAACGAAGGTCCAGAGGGATTCGTCGGCAGCATCAGTGACCCCATGCCAGTAGTGATGGCCGGCGACGGGCTCACTCTCAAACCCTCCTGAATTGCCGAGGAGGTTGGGGATCGGCATCACGGCGCGGCGGGGCGTGAGAGCGGTCAGTCGCTGGTGGATGCGGATTTGCAGTCGTGTTCGTGGCGGCGGTAGATGCCTGGGGGTGTGCCGTATTCGCGTTTGAAGGCTTTGGCGAAGGCGAATTCTGAGGTGTAGCCGGAGCGGGCGGCGACTGTTCGGAGGGGCACGTTGGAGTCGCGGAGGAGGCGGGCGGCTGTGGTCATGCGCCACCAGGTGAGGTAGGTCAGGGGCGGTTGACCGACGATGGCGGTGAATCTCTTGGCGAAGGCGGCGCGGGAGAGGCCGGCTTGCGCGGCGAGATCTTCCACTGTCCATTGGCGTTCGGGGTGGTGGTGGATGCCGCCGAGGGCCGTTGACATCGCTGGATCGGTGAGCGCCGCCGCCCAGCCTGGTGTCGTTCCGTCGGCCTGTTCGTCGTGCCAGGCGCGCAGGATGAACAGCAGCAGCATGTCAACAATCGCGGGCAGGATCGCCTCGGTGCCGGCGCGGGGGTTGTCGAGCTCATGGCCGAGCAACTCGATGGCACTGCGTAGCGAAGCGTGCCGGCCGAGGCGGGACGGCAGGTGGATGAGGTCGGGTAGGTCGTCGAGCAAGGGGTGGCTGCGGGCGCGGTCGAGTTGGTAGGCCGCGCACAGCAGGACGGTCTCGGCGCCCGGGCCGTCCAGGTGGACGTAGCCGAATTGCGGTGCGTCGACCTCGGCGGTGGGGCTGAAATCGGTCGTGGGACGGCCGGGGCTGTCCGTCAGGACGTACTCCGACCCGCGCGGATCGAAGACGACATCGCCGACGTTGAGCGCAACCGGTTCGCCGTGTGGCGGGACGAGCCAACAGGAGCCTTGGAGCACGACGTGGCAGCCGGCGGTTTCGCCGGGTGGGAACCGCAGGCCCCACGGGGCGTGGGCCTGGGTCCGCGCTCCCTGGGGTTTCCCGGTGCGCATGACCGTGAGCACGTCACTCAGTACGTCCATGGTTTGAGAGTAGTCGGAGACGATCAGACATGAAGTGCGGACTGATGGACATTCTCCGTCTTCGGAAATGTCCGTACGGTCGATCGAAGACGAATCGATTGACCTAGGGATGGTCCATGCGACTGCAAGGTGTTAGAAAGCGCTCTCTCGCGACTTTGATTGTTTCTCTGGCCGCGTTGTTGATCGGCCCGAGCGCGGCAAGCGGTTCGGGTTCCGGGGTGTGGACGGCGGTTTGGGGGACGTCGCCGCAGCGGGCGGGGGCGAGCTTCGCGCCGAACTGGTCCGAAGCGGGCTTCAGCAATCAGACCGTGCGCCAGGTTGTCAGGGTCAGCGCGGGCGGCGTCGCGACGAGGGTCCGGCTGTCGAATCAGTACGGCTCGACGCCGCTCAAGGTCGCAGGTGCCACGATCGCCCGCACCACCAGCGGAGCCGCCGTTCAGCCGTCGTCGCTCCGGCAACTCACGGTCCGCCATGCGCGGTCCTTCACTATTCCGGTCGGGCGCGAGGTGGCGACCGACTTGGTGCCGATGCGATTGGCCGCACTCGAGTCAGTGACGATCACGCTCTACCTCGCGTCGCCGACCGGGCCAGCGACGTACCACCCCCTCGCCCTGGCAACCAGCTATCGGGCGACTGGAGATCACCGGTCCGATGTCGGGGGAGCGCCGTTCACCGAGACCTCCAGTTCCTGGTACTACGTGAGCGGGCTGGATGTGGTCGGCCAGGCGAAACGTAGTACGGGGGTGGTCGCGTTTGGGGACTCGATCACTGATGGTGCGGGCGGTACCGCGGACAACCGGTATCCCGATCAGTTGGCCGAGCGACTCGCTTCCGCCGGGCGGCCGCGAGCCGTGGTGAATCAAGGCATCAGCGGCAATCGGGTGACGGTGGACTCGGCCTGGTTTGGCGACAAGGCGGTCTCGCGGTTCCAGCGCGACGTACTCGATCAACCGGGGGTCGGTACCGTCATCATCCTTGCCGGGATCAACGATCTTGGCATCAGCGAGGTTGCCGCGAATCCGCCGTTCCCGATCTTCGCGCCGTTCACCAAGGTCTCGGCCAAGCAGATCATCGCGGGGCAACGGCAGCTCGTTGCACGGGCGCGAGCTGACGGTCTCCGGGTCATCGGGGCCACGCTTCTTCCGATCAAGGGATCGAGCTACTACACCGCGGCCAGCGAGGCGAAGCGGGATGCGGTGAACCACTGGATCCGTACGTCGGCCGAGTACGACGCGGTGGTCGACCTCGACCGGGTGATGGCGTCGCCAACCGATGCGGATCAGCTGAGGCCGACGTACGACTCCGGCGATCACCTACACCCGAGCGACGCCGGCTACGACGCAATGGCGAACGCGATCGACCTGAATGACCTGGGCTGAGTCGATGCGCAGGTGTAGCGAAGGACAGGTAGTAGTCGTCTCAGCAACCTGGAGACCGGCGCGGTAGGCGTGCTCGCAGCGCTTTCCGCCCGACTACGTCCTGTCCGTCGGTACACCAACCACCCCTCGACCCAACCGGGCCGCGCAGTTGCCAGCAGCAACTAGTCGCCGCGGAGCACCGACCTGCACCCAGCCGATGGATCTGGCTGCCGTTCCCTGGCAACGCAGGTGCGATGATCGCGGGATGGATGACGTACGGCGGGTTGCGTTGGTGACGGGGAGTTCCCGGGGGTTGGGGGCTGTGATTGCGCGCAGGCTTGGGGAGGACGGGTTCGCCGTGGCAGTCAATGGGCGGTCGAGCGGTCAGCCGGCGAGTGGGGTTGTCGCTGAGATCCGGGCTGCGGGTGGTGTCGCCGCGGCGTACGGGGCTGATGTGACGGACGAGCGGGAGGTCGCCGGGCTCGTTGCCGCGGTGGGGGAGGAGTTGGGCGCGATTGATGTGGTTGTGCTCAATGCGACCGGAGCGCAGCCGGGCGCGGCGATGCTTGACGTGGGGTGGGAAGAGCATCTGGCGCAGCTCGATTTCTTTGTGAAGAGTCCGGTGTTGATCGGGCGCGAGGTGGTGCCCGGAATGCGGGAGCGGAAGTACGGGCGGATTGTGCAGATCGACTCGGAGGTTGCGTTCAGGTCGCCGCCGGGACGATCGGCGTATGCGACGGCGAAGAGTGCGCAGATCGGACTGACGCTGAGTTGGGCTCGCGAGTTGGCGCCGGATGGGATCACGGTGAATACGGTCGCGCCTGGGTTCATCCCGGTTGAGCGGCATGCGGATGTGTCGGACGCCGACAGGACGGCGTACTTGAGCACAGTGCCGGTTGGCCGGATGGGTACGCCGGAAGATGTCGCCCACGCGGTGAGCTTCTTGGCGTCCGAGGGTGCCGGGTTCGTCACCGGTCAGCGGCTCGTGCTCGACGGCGGCCGCGAACTGCTTCCCTAGGTGGTGCTTGAGCTGCGGCGGCCAGGCTTACCTCGAACTCGTCGGCGACTGGTCCTAGCCAGTCGTTTCGGGTTGGCGCCAGGTCACGGTCAAGTGCCGGCGTTGCCGAATCGTTCGAGGTCGCGGCTGACCAGTTCCTGGAGCTGTTGCAAACCCTGCTCGTCGGCGGCTTCGACCCGCACGGTCAGCGTGCCGGCGCCGGCGTGCAGGATGCAGCGGCCGATGCTCAGGGTCAGGGTTCCGTCTGTCTCGGTCCATTCCACGTTCCGCACCTGCGGGCGATCCTGCGGCCCACTCTTGTGCAGGCGCGCGAGCTTGTGCCGCTGCGAGTTCATGCTGTTGGCGTGGCTGCAGAGCTGGGTGAGGTACCGGCTCGGCGCTTCTGTCTGGATGTGGGCCTCGGCGGTCAGCATGGACACAGCTTTTACGAGACACTGTGTATCTGTCAATACATGATGTATCGATAGAGCTCACTGTGTATCGTAAGAGCGTGCCGAAGCTGTGGAACGAGACGATCGAGGCGCATCGCCGCGAGGTGGGTGACGCGATCCTGGACACGACGGCAGCGCTGGTGATCGAGGGCGGTCTGCGGTCGGTGACGATGTCCCAGATCGCCGAGCAGACCGGCATCGGTCGCGCGACCCTGTACAAGTACTTCCCGGACGTCGAAGCGATCCTGGTCGCCTGGCATAGCCGCCACGCCGCACTGCACCTCGAGCGCCTCACCGACGTCCGCGACCGGGCCGGAGATCCCCGTCAGCGCCTTGAAGCCGTACTCACCGCCTGGGCCCAGATCGTTTATGAGATCGCGCGCCAACCTCACGGCGCAGAACTCAGCGCTCTCCTTCACCGCGCGGAGCACATCGCCGACAACGAACTCCACAAGCTGATCCGGGGGGTACTGAGCGACGCCGCCAAAGCCGGAAATATCCGGAACGACCTCGCGCCGGACGAACTCGCGACCTACTGCCGCCACGCACTCGACGCGGCCGGCAGCCTGCCCTCCCAAGCCGCGGTCAAGCGCCTGATCGGGCTCACCTTGGCCGCCTTGCGCCCCTAGCTCTCGCGAACTGGGAAGATGCGCTGCATCCAGAGTGAGCTGATGTACTGGTCGTTCTTGACCGCATAGTCGCGGAAGACGCCGACCTCGGTGAAGCCGAACTTCCGATGGAGTGCGACCGATGCCTCGTTAGGCAAGGCGATTCCGGCGAGGGCCACGTGGACCGGCTCGTGGGCAAGGAGGTCGAACAGCGCGCGGTAGAGCGCAGTACCGACGCCTTGCCCGCGGGAGTCGGGGTGGAGCGCGATGCCGACTTCGACGGTTTCCTTGAAGGCCCCGTGGGCTCGGTAGGGCTGGCTGGACGTGTAGCCCAGTACTTCGTTGCCGCGCCGCGCGATCAGCAACCGATGGGGCCCGGTCGGGGAGAACTGTTTGAACCAGTCGTGCTGTTCCATCACGGTGGTCGGCCGGGTGGCGAAGCTGGCGATGGAGTTCGCCGCGGCGTCGTTCAGGATGTCGACGATGTGGCGATGGTCGTCGCCGGTTGCGAGTGCGATCTCGATCGAGTCGGAGTGGGCGGCTGCACGGTCCCTCATTTCCGACACGGTAGTCCAGTCCGCAGGTCCGGAACTACGAGGTGGCTCCGGTGTAGCGCCGTACTCCCAGTCGCCAGAGGAGCAAGGCTGCCGTCGTGAACGCGGATCCCAGCAGGACTGCCAGGATCAGCGTGCTGGGGTCTGGGCCTTGGGTGAGGGTTTGGGCCGGCCAGGTGGTGATTGCGGCTACGGGGAAGGCGAAGGTGAGTAGCCGCCGGAGCCAGCGGCCGTAGATGTCGACTGGGTACCGGCCGAATTCCCAGGCGGCACCGTGCAGTACTCCGAGGTTGAGCCGGGGTGCCCAGAAGGCAAGGGATGCGAGTCCGATCGAGGTTGCCCAGCCGATCAGCAGTCCTATCAGGGTGAGCAGAGCCCAGCCGACCACGGCAAGCGGCGAGGGGACGATGGCCAGGTCACGCAGTCCGAGGATGATCACCCCGATCCCGAGGATGCTCTGCACAAGCGCGAGGGGTGCGTGCCGAGTACTGGTAGCGAGCAGCACGGTAGGCGCTGGCCGGAGCAGGTAGAGGTCGAGTCGGCCATCTCGGATCTGTTGGGAGAGATCACCGAGGCTCGGATCGAGGAAGGCCGCTCGGAGGCCGGTGATGAGCGAATAGGTGCCGATCAGGGTCAGCATCTGCCCGGCGGACCAGCCGGCGAGTAGACCTGTCTGGGCGAAGATGATGCCGATGGTGGCGAGCGATGCGGCCAGCTCCACGACGGCCAGGAGCGCGTCGAAGAACAGGTTGATCCGGTAGGCCAGGGCCTGCCGCAGGGACAGTGAGAACGCAGTACTGAGCAGTCGAGCAAGTCTCATTAGGCTCCCACTGTGCTGTAGCGGCGGATGCCGAGGCGCCAGGCGCCGACGGCGCAACAGCCCAGCGCCGCTGTCCAGAACAGCGAGATCGCGTACCCCGCGGCGGCGTCGGCGACTGTCAGCGTGCCAGCCGCCAGTTCGGCGGGAAAGCCGAGCATCGACCGGAAGGGCAGGAGCTGGGCGATGGTCCGCAGGGGATCGGGGAGCAACGCATTCGGTACTGCGGAACCACCGAGCAGGAAGATCAGGACCGTGCCGAAGGCAACGACCGCGTGGACTCGCTCAGTCCAGAACGCCGCCATGGCAAGAGTCCAGACGAAGAAGAACCGCAAGGCCGCTGCGAGGGCGAGAGCGGGCAATGCGGCCAGCAATGCGAGCGGTGAGAAGCTCACGCCGACCGACAATCCGACCAGAATGATCAGCGGTGCTCCGAACACGATCATCCAGAGGCGAATCGCGAGGTTCTCCCCGAGCGGGCCGATGACGGGCGGCTGAGGTCGCAGGAGTGCGGCGGCGACCTCGCCGCTGTAGATCGACTGCGCGAACGTGTGGTTCTCGAAGGAGGCCGTCATCAGTGCCACACAGATCACGGCGAGGTAGTAGGTACCGACCTGGGCTCCGGCCACGGGCACGTGGAGCCAGACGAAGAGCCCTAGCAGCGGCGCCACGGCCTGCCCGATGACCAAGGTGACAATGAACCACCAGGCACCCGACCAGCCGAGGATCTGGCGCCAGATCTCGAGTCGCACCAGCCGGAGGATCCTCCTCACGAGGTGGCGTCCTTCGCGCTCCGCAGGTGTCGATACGCCTGGTCCATCACGTTCTCCAGCGATGGTTCTTCGACGGACAGGTCGGCGACCGCGAAGCTGGAGAGGATCCGGGCCGTGGTTGCCGGCACAGCA
Organism: Kribbella sp.; assembly: GCF_035687465.1. Lineage (NCBI taxonomy): Bacteria > Bacillati > Actinomycetota > Actinomycetes > Propionibacteriales > Kribbellaceae > Kribbella > Kribbella sp. Next base: position 963 of record NZ_DASRXP010000709.1, on the reverse strand, counting down.
TCCCGGTCCACGCGCAACAGCCACTGATTGCCATCGCGCTGCAGGACGTCACCGTGCTGGGCCAGGTCCGGATCGTCATCGGTCACTGCAACCCGGATCAGCTTGGTCGGGGAGAAGACAGAGCTGAGCTCGTCGCGCCGCCCGTCGAAGGCGATCGCACCGTCGTCGATCAGGATCAGCCGTGGACAGAGCGATTCCACGTCGGCCATGGAATGGCTGGTCAGCAGCACGGTGGCGCCCGTTTGGGCGGAGTACTCGGCGATGAAGGTTCTGACGAGCTTCGCTGCCGAGATGTCCAGCCCGATCGTGGGTTCGTCGAGGAACAAGATCCTCGGGCGGTAGACCAGTGCGAGGGCCAGGCCGGCCCGCATCCGCTCGCCGAGGCTGAGTGCGCGGACCTGTCGCTGGAGGATGCTGTCGAGGTCGAGGAGTTCGCTCAGCTCGGCCAGGTTGTGCTCGAACTCGGACTCGGCGACGTCGTACAGGACCTGCTGGTAGCGGAAGGAGTCGAGCACGGTGAGCTCCGGCGCGTCCCCGATCGGCTGACTTCCACGGATGAGGGCGATCTGGCGGAGGTAGTGGTTGTGCCGTCGCCAGGGGGTTTCGCCGAAGACGCGAACCCGGCCGCTGGTCGGGTGCAGGATACCGGCCAGGATCTTCATCGTGGTCGTCTTGCCGGCTCCGTTCCGGCCGAGGAATCCGACGACATGTCCGGTCTCGATGTGGAAGGTGACGTTCTGGACCGCGTGAACGTCGCGATAGTTCCGCCGTACCAGGGCGCGGGCGGCGGCGACCAGTCCGGCGTCGCGCACCGGGACGCGGTACGTCATCGACAGATCTTCTACAGCAACGGCGGGCGGCGATTCCATGCTTAAAGGCTATCGTTGAAGTGCCGTTTGACTGTTCGCCCCGATCGAGGAAGGTGGTTCAGTGCGGAAACCCTCAACTGGAGCCTCAAAGTCG
>NZ_DASRXP010000708.1:0-3704 GCF_035687465.1 Kribbella sp. | reverse complement strand
GTGATCGTGCCGTTGCTGATCATCGGCTTCTACTTCACCGAGTCCGCCGAGTGGATCGAGCAGAAGAGCACACCGGTGAAGGTGACCGAGATCTTCTCCTCCGACCTGCGCCGCAAGACCCTGCTCGGCACCGCGGTGGCGTCGCTGGCCCTGTTCGGCTGGTGGGGCGCGTCGACCTGGCTGCCGACCTACCTGCAGACCAACCGGGGCATCCCGAAGGCGACTGTCGCCCTGTTCATGACCGTCCTGAACATAGGCATGTTCGTCGGCTACAACGTCTTCGGGCTGATCGCCGACCGGATCGGCCGCAAGTACGCCCTGGTCCTGTCGCTGCTCGGAGTCGGCCTGACGCTGCCGTTGTACGTAGTAGCAGCCGACCGTACTGCGTTGCTGTGGCTGGGCCCGCTGTTCGCGTTCTTCGCTGCTTTCAGCGGCATCTTCGGCGCCTACCTCGGTGAGCTCTACCCGACGCGGGTCCGGGCGACCGGCGCCGGATTCTGCTTCAACGTCGGCCGTGGGGTGTCCGCCTTCGCTCCGTTCGCGCTGGGTGCGTTGGCCACCGGAGCGGGCCTCGGCACCGGACTCCTGCTGTGTGCCGGGATCTTCCTCTGCGGCGCGGCCGTGATGACGGCGCTGCCCAACCTGGGCGGCACTGCACGGGTCTCCGCACGCCCCGCGCTCGAAACCGAAGGAGCAGCATGACCACCTTCATCGACATCTCGGTGCCACTGATGTCCGGTATCGCCTCCGACCCGCCTGGTGGGACACCGGAGATCGAGTACATCGGCCACCAGGACAGCGTGGCGGACGTCCTGGCCCACTTTCCCGGCGCCGGGCCTGAGGTCCTGCCGGACGGTGAGGGCTGGGCGATCGAACGAATCAAGCTGACCACCCACACCGGCACCCACATGGACGCGCCGTACCACTACGCCTCCACGATGGACAACGGCCAGCGCGCGATCACGATCGACGAAGTACCGCTGGAGTGGTGTTTCCAGCCCGGCGTGAAGCTGGACTTCCGGGAGTTGCCCGACGGCTACGTGGTGACGCCGGACGACATCGATCTGGAACTCAAGCGGATCGGGCACATCCTCAGCCCGCTCGAGATCGTCGTGATCAACACCAGCGCGGGTGTCCGGTACGGCGAGGACGACTACCTCGCCCGCGGCTGCGGCATGGGCCGGGATGCCACCATCCACCTGCTCCAGCAGGGCGTCCGGGTCACCGGCACGGACGCGTGGAGCTGGGACGCGCCGTTCATCCATACCGCACGCAAGTACTCCGAGACCGGCGACGGCTCGCTGATCTGGGAAGGCCACAAGGCCGGCCGCGAGATCGGCTACTGCCATCTCGAGAAACTGCACAACCTCGAAGCGCTGCCCGCCACCGGCTTCAAGGTCTCCTGCTTCCCCCACAAGATCCACGCCGCGTCCGCAGGCTGGACCCGGGCCGTGGCCATCATCGACGATCCCGAGGAGAACTCGTGAAGTTCGCAGCGCTGCTACTGGACGGCCTGTACCGGCGGGCACTCGTCCACGACGACCGTCTGCATCCGCTTCCGGCCGGCACCGATCTGTTCGAAGTACTGGCCGCCAAGCCGAGCGAGCAGGAAGTGCTCAGCCGGTGTTCTGCGCCCGTCGCCCTGGACGAGCAGGCTCTCCTGCCACCCGTCAAGGCATCGTCGATCCGCGACTTCATGGTCTTCGAGCAACATGTCGAAGGGTCGTTCCAAGGGATCCGGGAGCCGGCAGTCGTGCCCGAGTGGTACGACGTCCCGACCTTCTACTTCACCAACCCGTACAGCCTGATCGGTCCGCGCCAGCCGGTCCCGGTGCCGCCGGGCTGCACCCTCCTCGACTACGAACTGGAGATCGCCGCCATCATCGGCACCGAGGGCCGTAACCTGCCCGTCGAGGAGGCGGAGAAGCACATCGCCGGCTACAGCATCTTCAACGACTGGTCGGCCCGCGACCTCCAGATCCACGAGATGCGGATCGGCCTCGGTCCGGCCAAGGGCAAGGACACCTCTTCGACCCTCGGGCCGTACCTGGTCACACCGGACGAGCTCGAGCCGTACCGGCAGGGTGACCGTTTCGACCTCACCATGTCGGTGTCGATCAACGGAACCGCCATCGGCAAGGACTCACTGGCCAACGCGGCCTGGTCGTTCCCGGAGATGATCGCCTACGCCAGCCGCGGGACCGTAGTACGGGCTGGTGACATCCTCGGCTCCGGCACCTGTGGCAGCGGCTGCCTGGTCGAGCTCTGGGGCCGCAATGGCGGCGAGCGGGTTCCCCCGGCCCTCGCCATCGGCGACACCGTGACCATGCAGGTCGATGCCCTCGGCACCATCGAGAACACCGTCGTCCCCGGGGACCAGGTCCATCCTGTCCCTCCGGCTCGCCGCCTTGGTTAGCTACTTGCCGATGGTGTCGAGTTCGGCGATCGCGTCCTCGGGCAGGACCAGGGAGGCTGCGGCGAAGTTCTCGCGCAGGTGGGCGACCGACGACGTACCGGGGATGAGGACCGTGGTCGCCGAGCGCTGGAGCAGCCAGGCGAGGGCGACCTGCTGGGCGCTCGCGCCGACGCGGGCGGCGACCTTGGTCAGCGTCTCCGACTGCAGCGGGCTGAACCCGCCGAGCGGGAAGAACGACGCGTAGGCGATGCCCTCCGCCGCACAGCGGTCGACGAGGGCATCGTCGGCCCGGTTGGCCAGGTTGTAGAGGTTCTGCACAGTGACCACCGGTGCGATCGCCTGCGCCTCGGTCAGCTGGACGTCCGAGACGCCGCTCAGGCCGAGGTGCTTGATCAGACCCTCCTGCTGCAACTCGGCCAGCGCAGTGAACTCCCTGGCGAGCGAGTTCTGGGTGACCTCCTCGTGCCCCGGTGCGCGGAGGTTGACGACGTCCAGCACGTCGAGGCCGAGGTGCTCGAGATTCTCCCGGACCTGCGCCTTGAGGTCCTCGGGCTCCAGAGACGGGTTCCAGCTCGCGTCGTCGCCGCGCCGGGCGCCGACCTTGGTGACGATGTGCAGGTCCTGCGCGTAGGGGTGCAGGGCTTCCTTGATCAGCTCGTTGGTGACCACCGGACCGTAGAAGTCGCTGGTGTCGATGTGGTTGATGCCCAACTCGACGGCGGTTCGCAGTACGGCGATCGCCTCGTCGTGGTCCTTCGGCGGGCCGAACACGCCGGGGCCGGCCAACTGCATCGCGCCGTAACCCATCCGGCTGATGGTCAGATCGTCGGCGAGCTTCAGCGCGCCGCCGGGAAGATTCGTGGTCATGTCGCACCTTCGGGGTCGATTATTGACTAACTGGTTACCCAAAAGAAGCGTACAAGTGGTTAACCAGTTAGTCAATTGCTACCCTGGGGCACCGAGAGCTGGAGGTGAACTGATGGGTAAGGCCGAGGCGACCAAGGAGCGGATCCTCGAGGCGGCGATGGCGGAGTTCTCCGCGTACGGCGTGGCGGGAGCGCGCGTCGACCGGATCGCGAGGACGGCCGGGTGCAACAAGAACCTGATCTACGTCTACTTCGAGAACAAGGAGACGCTGTTCACCACAGTGCTCGAGAAGCACCTTTCCAGGGTGTACTCCGACCTGGTGGTCACGCCCGACGATCTCCCGGGCCAGGCCGGCCGGGTCTTCGACTTCGCGATGGAGAATCGTGACCTGATGCGGCTGCTGGCGTGGTCCAACCTGGAG
>NZ_DASRXP010000707.1:0-7670 GCF_035687465.1 Kribbella sp. | reverse complement strand
GAGCCGGGACGGACCGTCACCCTGCCGCTCATTGCTGCCTTCGAGTACGCCGTCCTCGTGGTGGACGGGTCGCTCCAAGTCGGCGAACTGAATCCCGGCTTCGGCGAGATGGCCTACCTCGGTACCGGGCGGGACTCGATCGAGCTGGTTGCCAGCAGCAACGGAGCCCGGTTCCTGCTGCTCGGCGGGGAACCGTTCGAGGAGGAGCTGGTGATGTGGTGGAACTTCATCGGCCGCACCCACGAGGAGATAGTTGCCGCTCGCAATGACTGGATGGCATCCATCGACGCCCACGGCAGCGACCGCTTCCCGGTGGTGGCCGGCTACGACGGCGATGCCCTCCCGGCCCCGCCGCTACCCGGCACTCGCCTGAAGCCTCGCCCGCGGTCCCGCTAGCCGGAGACGGTGGAAGCCAAGCCAGGCAAGGTTTTTGAAGCGGTCTTCCGGCGGCGGTAGTAGGCCCAGGTCAGGATCAGAAGGGCCGGGCCCCAGAGGTTGAGCGGCGCGTAGCTGGCGACCATCAGGACCTTCGCGCCGTCGCTGGTGAACGGCATGAAGTCGTCGGTGAAGATGCCGCGGAAGCCGTAGCTCCAGATCGCGATCAATGCCAGGCTGCCCAGCGTCGCCGGAATGATGGCGGCGTACGGCGCCACGCGGCGACCGCTCAGCCACGGGATCCACCGGGGGACCACCTCGCCCCAGGGCTTGACCAGGCCGAACGCGGTCAGGGCGACGGCCTCCGAGAAGACGCTCAGGCCGATGATGTACCAGACCTCCCACCCCTGCACGGTGAACGGCTGCCCGTAGTCGTCCACCGTGCCCATCGACCACCCTGCCGCGATGCCGAGCCGCCACAGCCCGGACGGCAACGTCAACAGCGGAATCACGTGCGCCAGGAGGTAGGCCCACCGCGGTACGGGATGTTCGGTTGTCTTCATACCCCGAGCATCGCGTACGTCCGCAGTGCCGGTCCTCACCCTACGGAGTGAACGGTCTCCCTCCGAAGTAGATAAGAATCGCCCCCGACCCGTCGTACGGGTCGGGGGCGGTCTTTTCGGAGCTCAGGCGCCGGCGCCCTCTTGCTTGACGCCGGCTACTGCGGCGGGGTCGTCGATGCGGTACTTGCGGGCTGCCTCGGCCGCTACCTCGCGTTTGACGTCGCCCCGCTTGGCCAGGATTTCCAGGGTGGCGACGACGATGGACTCGGCGTCGACGTGGAAGTGGCGGCGTGCCGCGGCCCGGGTGTCGGCCAGGCCCCAGCCGTCGGTACCGAGGGAGGTGTAGTCGTTCGGCACCCAGCGGGAGATCTGGTCCTGGACCGCGCGCATGAAGTCGCTGACGGCGACCACCGGGCCCTTGGTGTCCTTGAGTTGCTCGGTGATGAACGGCACCCGCTCGTCCTCGTCCGGGTGGAGCAGGTTGTACTCCTCCACGGCGATCGCTTCGCGGCGCAACTCGTTCCAGGACGTCGCGGACCAGATGTCGGCCGCGACCGAGTACTCCTCGGCCAGGATCTGCTGAGCCTTGCGGATCCACGGCAGGGCGACACCCGAGCCGAGCAGCTGCACCCGCGGTACGTCGTCGCCCGCGGCCGTCGGGTACTCCGAGAAGCGGTACAGCCCCTTCAGCAGGGCCGCCACGTCGAGGTTCTCCGGCTCCGCGGGCTGCGCGACCGGCTCGTTGTAGACGGTGAGGTAGTAGAAGACGTCCTCGCCGTACGGCTTGTCCTTGTCCAGCCCGTAGCCGTACATCCGGCGCAGACCGTCCTTGACGATGTGCGCGACCTCGTAGGCGAAGGCCGGGTCGTAGTGCACCGCGGCCGGGTTCGACGAGGCGAGCAGTGGGGAGTGGCCGTCGGCGTGCTGCAGACCCTCGCCGGTCAGGGTGGTCCGGCCGGCGGTGGCGCCGATCAGGAACCCACGGCCGAGTTGGTCGCCCATGGCCCAGAGTTGGTCGCCGGTCCGCTGGAACCCGAACATCGAGTAGAAGATGTAGAACGGGATCATCGGTTCGCCGTGCGTCGCGTACGCCGTACCGGCCGCGATCATCGAGCCCATCGCACCGGCCTCGCTGATGCCCTCGTGCAGCAGCTGGCCCTTCTCGGACTCCTTGTACGCGAGCAGCAGGTTGCGGTCGACCGACTCGTAGGTCTGCCCGTGCGGCGAGTAGATCTTCGCCGTCGGGAACATCGAGTCCATCCCGAAGGTGCGGTACTCGTCCGGCGCGATCGGCACGATCCGGTGCCCGATCTCCGGGTCCTTCATCAGGTCGCGGAACAACCGGACGAGCGCCATCGTGGTCGCCACCGGCGTCTTCTCGTTGCCCTTGCTGAGCGGCTTGTAGACGTCGTCACCAGGCAGCTTCAGCGTCTTCGGCCGGACCCGGCGCTCGGGCAGGAAACCGCCGAGCTGCTGGCGGCGCTCCATCATGTACTGGTACTCCGGCGAGTCGGTGCCGGGGTGGAAGTACGGCGGGTCGTACGCGTTCTCCAGGGCCTTGTCCTCGATCGGCAGGTAGAGCCGGTCGCGGAAGGTCTTCAGGTCGTCCGAGGTGAGCTTCTTCATCTGGTGGGTCGCGTTGCGGCCCTCCAGCGCCTCGATCGTCCAGCCCTTGATGGTCTGGGCCAGGATCACCGTCGGCTGGCCGACGTGCTCACTCGCGTTCTTGAAGGCCGCGTAGACCTTGCGGTAGTCGTGGCCGCCGCGGGGCAGCTTGCGCAGGTCCTCGTCGGACAGGTTCCGGACCATTGCCTGCAGCCGCTGGTCGCCGCCGAAGAAGTTGTTCCGGATGTACTCGCCGGACTCCACGGAGTACGTCTGGAACTGGCCGTCGGGGGTGGTGTTCATCTTGTTGACCAGCGCGCCGTCGTGGTCCTGGGCCAGCAGCGAGTCCCACTCGCGGCCCCAGATCACCTTGATCACGTTCCAGCCCGCACCGCGGAAGAACGCCTCCAGCTCCTGGATCACCTTGCCGTTGCCGCGGACCGGTCCGTCCAGCTGCTGCAGGTTGCAGTTGATCACGAAGGTGAGGTTGTCCAGCTCCTCGCGGGCGGCCAGGCCGATCGCGCCGAGCGACTCCGGCTCGCCCATCTCGCCGTCACCGAGGAACGTCCAGACGTGCTGCTGGCTGGTGTCCTTGATGCCGCGGTGGTGCAGGTACCGGTTGAAGCGCGCCTGGTAGATCGAGTCCAGCGCGGCCAGCCCCATCGAGACCGTCGGGTACTCCCAGAAGTCCGGCATCAGCCTCGGGTGCGGGTACGACGACAGTCCCTGCCGCGGGCCGCGGGAAACCTCCTGGCGGAAGCCGTCCAGCTGGTCCGCGGACAGCCGGCCCTCGAGGAAAGCGCGGGCGTAGATGCCGGGGGAGGCGTGACCCTGGATGAAGACCTGGTCGCCACCGCCCGGGTGGTCCTTGCCGCGGAAGAAGTGGTTGAAACCGACCTCGTACAGGCTGGCCGCGGACTGGTAGGTGGCGATGTGGCCGCCGACCTCGAGGCCCTTGCGGTTGGCCTTGCTCACCATCACGGCGGCGTTCCACCGGATGAAGGCCCGGATCCGCCGCTCGATGTGCTCGTCGCCGGGGAACCAGGGCTCGCGCTCCGGCGGGATCGAGTTGATGTAGTCGGTGCTCCGCAGGGCGGGCACCCCCACCTGTCGCTCCCGGGCCCGTTCGATCAGCTTGAGCATCAGGTAGCGCGCTCGCGCCTTACCGCGTTCGTCCAGCACGGCGTCGAGCGATTCGACCCATTCACGAGTTTCGTCAGGGTCGATGTCGGGGAGCTGGGTGGGCATCCCCTCGGTGATGATGGCTGGTGGTTCGTGTCCGGAAGCCACGGTGTCCTGCCGTTCTGTCTAGTCGGTCTCTCAGTAATCCTGTCACCTGTTCGGAATGCGTTCTACTTCGCATCGACAACCTTGCCCGAACCGGCCCCCATGGCCCCGCCGGGAGCGGACACGCGCGGTCCACGCCACGCGCATAGCGGACACGTCACGAACCCTCGTGCATACTTGCGCGACGCGGTAGGCCACGATGGACTACTGCTACTGACGCCTACCCCCGGGCGACCGGGGACGACGGAGGAGGAAACGTGAGCGCGACCGCGGACCACGCGGACGGCAAGAGCGGTGAGCCGAACATGGCTTCCCGCCTGGGCTTGGAGAGCGGCACAGTCGTGCTGGAGCTCGGCTACGACGACGACTCGGACGACGCCTTCCGCGACGCCATCCAGGAACTGACCGGCGAGTCTTTCGCCGGGGATGACATGGACGACGTCGTCGACGTCGTCCTGTGCTGGTTCCGGGACGACGACGGGGATCTGGTGGACGCCCTGTTCGAGACCCTCACCGACCTGAAGTCCGGGGGAGTGGTCTGGCTGATGACCCCGAAGGTCGGCCGGGACGGGTACGTCGACGCCAGCGAGGTCGCCGAGGCGGCCGACACCGCCGGGCTCTCCGCGACCAGCAGTCTGACCGTGACCGACAACTGGTCGGCCACCAAGCTGGTGATGCCGAAGTCGCCCCGGACCAAGCGGTGACCGCTGCCGTCCCTGGGGTCGGCACCGAGGCACCGGACTTCACCGCCCGGAACCAGCACGGCGAGCAGCTCCGGCTCTCGGAGTACCGGGGCCGGCGCAACGTCGTGCTGGTGTTCTACCCGCACGCCTTCAGCCGGGTCTGCGGCGACGAGCTCCGCGCCCTCCGGGACCGCCCGGACCTGCTCCGGCAGGCGGAGTTCCTGGCCGTCTCGTGCGACTCGATGTACACCCTGCGCGCGTACGCCGAGGCGGAGCGGCTGGAATTCGGTCTGCTCAGCGATTTCTGGCCGCACGGGGCCATCGCCGCGCAGTACGGGGTGTTCGACGCGGAGCCGGGGACGGCGGCGCGGGGCACCTTCGTGATCGACACCGGCGGGGTGATCCGCTGGTCGGTGGTGAACCCGAGGTCGCAGGCGCGCAGCCTGGACGACTACGCGCAGGCACTGGCCGGGCTGGGCGCCAGTCTCCGGTAGACTCCTCGCTCGCGGTTCACGGGTGCTTAGCTCAGCGGTAGAGCGCTTCCCTTACAAGGAAGATGTCGGGGGTTCGATCCCCTCAGCACCCACCCTGATCCACTCCGCGGACGGTCTCCGTTCCACTCTGCGGAACTGTCGCGGGGCTCATTCCCCGACTGCGCGGACGGCCGTATCGCGGTCGCGTTCCGATCGTTGTGCACGTATTGGCGGCCACCGGATTTCTTAACTATCGGCTGCTGAAACGGACTCTCCGGCGCCGCCCCGCGGCTGGTAGGGTTCACGGCTGTCGGTCGGCACGATGACGCACCGGGTCCACCTGGTCACGCCCTCGTTTCCGACCGGCCGCAACGGGGCCTGTTCTGTCGGTGAAGTGAGGTTGAGACGGGCATGCCCTCGCCCGGCTCCGTCCAGTTGGGGAGGCGCGTAACCGTGGGTCGCCTGGCTGCTGGCGCCTCTAGCTTCCCGGCTCGCCCGTCGGGATTCGTATGGTGAGGAACGGCGTGGATCGCCCGGCGATCAGTACGGGCCCGGCTCTGATGATTCCGGCCGGTTATCCCCGGGATCTGCCCAGCGCTCTGCTCCGCGCGGCTCGCGATTTCGGTACTTCGGGCGTCGTGGAGATCGGTCCGGACGGGCGTGAGACCCGCCTCGATTTCCCGACGCTGCTCGAGCTCGCCGCGCGGATCCTGGCCGGCCTGCGGGCGAACGGCGTACGGGCTGGTGATCCCGCGGTCGTGCACTGCACCGAGCCGGTCGGATTCTTCGCCGCGTTCTGGGCCTGCACGCTGGGCGGGATCCGGCCGCTGCTGATCGGGCCGTCGCCAGCGGGCGACACCACCGAGGAGGGCCGCGAGCGGCTCCGGAAGGTGACGGAACTGCTCGGCTGGACCGTGCTGATCGGCCGCCCGTCGGACCTGCCGGACGACCTCGGTCTGCCGGTCCTGGATCCGGACGCCCTGGCCGGCCACGAGCCGACCTCCGAGTTCCACCGGCCGGCGGCCGACGACGTCGCGGTATTGATGATGTCGTCCGGTACGACCGGGACGCCGAAGATCATCCAGCTGACGCATCGCGGCCTGGTCGAGTTCGCCGCCGGTACGCCGGCGATGCTCCCGGTGCGGCCTGGTCAGACGACGCTCAACTGGTTGCCGCTGGACCACAGTGGAGCGTTCCTGCTCTACCACCTGCTGCCGGTGTTCACCGGCTGCACGAACATCCACGTCGCCACCGACTGGGTGCTCGCGAATCCGCTGCGCTGGCTCGATCTGATGGACCAGCACCGGGTGAACCACTCCTGGTCGGCGAACTTCGGGTACCGCCTCGCGACCGCGGCAATCGCGGGTGAGCCGGACCGGCATTGGGATCTGTCCGCGCTGCGGAGCCTGGTCAGCGGTGGCGAGCAGATCACCGTGCCGGTGATGACGGAATTCCTCCGGCTGACGAACCGCTTCGGCGTCGTACCGGAGACCTTCGTCGCGGCATGGGGGATGGCGGAGACGGTCACCGGGATCACGTTCGCGCGGCCCGGGTTGACGCCGAACGTGCATCGGGTCCGGATCCCACCGACGGGTGTCGTTGAGTGGGTCGACCAGCGGACCACGGCCGGGAAGGTTGCTGTTGCTCGGCCAGGGAAGTCCCGGGCCGATGCGCCCGGCGTACTGAGTCTGGTGTCGGTCGGAGCGCCCGCGCCGGGGACCACCGTGCGCATCGTGGGACCCAACGGCGCAGTGCTGCCGGAGGGACGGATCGGGCAACTGCAGGTCGCGTCCGCGCGGGTGACGCCGGGCTACCTCGGCAATCCCGACGCTGACCGCGTCGCGTTCCCGGCGGGCAACTGGCCGGCCCGGAAGTGGTTGGCGACGGGCGACCAGGCGTTCATCACCGGCGGCCAGGTGGTCATCACCGGCCGCGACAGCGAACGCATCATCCTGAACGGCCAGAACTACTACGCCCACGACCTCGAAGCACTAGCCAGTACTGCGCCCGGCGCCGAACCGGGCCTCGTCGCAGCCTGCGGAATCGCCGACGCCACCACAGGCACCGACCGCCTGGTCATCTTCTACGCCATTCCCCCGGAGCCCCCGACAGGCGACACCAACCCGCCAGCCGGCCTGACCGAGTCCGGGGCAGTCGACGAGGCGATCCGCGCCGTTCTGCAGGACCGCCTCGGCCTCGCAGCCGAGGTCATCGGCGTCCCACGCCGTCACTTCCCGACCACCCCCGGCGGCAAAATCCTCCGCCCCCTCCTCAAACAACGCTGGCTAGACGGCACCCTCGAAACCACCACCCCGTACGCCGCCTCCCCGTACGCCGCATCGCCGCGCACCACCGCGTCCCTCGCCCCAACGGATCGCCCAGCCGCCCCCATAACGGCAGCCGAACCCGCAAGCCCCCCGCCTATTGAAGCCGACGGCCCTCCCGCCGCAGGTCATTCGACTGCCGCCACCGCCGCAGGTCCTTCACCCGCCGCAGGGGATGCAGGTCTTTCAGCTGCCGCAGGGGTTGCAGGCGCCTCCACTGCCGCGACCGAGCACGCCGCCGGTCTCGCCGGAACGGAGCATGCTCCCGTTTCCCGAACCGACGAGGAAGCCAGTGAGCGCACCACAGAACTCCCGATCGTCCGCCTCGCCTGGCGCCGCACCCTCCAAGACTCCATCCCC
>NZ_DASRXP010000706.1:0-3110 GCF_035687465.1 Kribbella sp. | reverse complement strand
CACTCGACGCCTTCGGCGACCACGCCGGTGCCGCTGACCCCGGAGACGTCGATGTGCCGCACGAGCTGGAAGCAGCGCGGTCCGGCTTTGGTCGCAACCTTCAGGTGCCGCCGCCTGAGCAGCGTCGCCGGTCTACCGCTGGTTTCGTCCATGTCCGTCAGTCAACGCTGGTAGCAGCGGCCGGACCATGAACCCGTCCTGTATCCACAGGGCACTGATCAGGAACCAAAACGTCGCTCGATCGCCGTAATCTGATTGCACAGCGTAGTCGAGCAGGAAGTGACCCGATGACAATCATCGATCAGTGGACGGGCAGGCATGCGCACGCCTTGCGGGCTGCGCTGCGCCAGACCAACGAGGCTTTCGCCGAGCACCTGGGCGTCTCGCCGCGCACCGTGGCCAAATGGCGGGAGAGACCGGAGATGGTGCCCAGTCCTCAACTCCAGGAGGCACTGGACACCTCGTTGCGCCTGGCGACGCCAGACACCCGGGCCCGCTTCGCGTCCAATCTCGGCGCGGCGGAGGAGAGCCGGACCTTGGACGACTCGATGATCAGCCAGCTGCAGGTCGCGGTCGGCGATCTCGCGCGCGTGCTGGCTCGGTTCAACCTCTCCGAGTCCACGGAAGGCGCGATGGACGAATCACGCGCGCGCTGAGTACGGCGTACTGTCTGCTGGCGAAGCGGAGCCGCGAGCGGAGGGCTGACGGGTGAGGCGTCGACCGGTGAACTCGAGGAGCGTGAGATCAGTCGGGTACGACCTGAGTAGCCGGACCCTCGAACTGCAGTACGTCAACGGAAGCGTCTACCAGTACCTCGACGTCCCACAGCCGACGTACGCCGGTCTGCTGGCCGCGGCCAGCATCGGCAACTACGTCAACACCAAGATCAAGCCGTACTACGAGTTCCGCGAGATCTGAGCCGGACTACATCGGCAGGATCTCGAAGATCTCGACCGCGAACCGGCCCTTTCCCTCCGACAGGAAGGGATGTCCGTCCAGCAGCGACCGGGCAGCGTCGAGGCTGTCGGCTTCGACGATCGTGTAGCCGTTCTGGTCACTCGGATCGGCGGCGGTGCCGTCGTCCCGCACCGACGCCCGCGGCGCCAACGGGTTGCCCTGGTCGACGACCGCGGCGGCCGCACGACCCATCCACTCGGTCCATGCCTTCATCTGCTCCTCGCCCTGTTCCGGGGTGAAGTCCTCCATCGGCGTCGCCGGCCCGCGGTACAGGTACAGGTACTTGCTCATGATGATTCCCTTCAGCTGCGCCGATGCAGAGGCCTCGGCGAGACCGTCCAGGCGGGCGGTCTCTTGCTTGACGAACGACCCTCACCCGAATCGACAGGCAGGACGAGGGTTTTCGCTGCGTCACCGGCGGGCACCAGATTGTGGATCCACGGGGGTGCGTCAGCCAGGAGGTGGACATGCGCACTCGTAGAGCCTCTACGAGCAGTACACGCGTCATCACGGTCATCGTTGTGTTGTGGTTGTTGATCGGTCTCGCCGCCGCAGTGCAGCGGGACTACTTCGCGGGCTCGGATGCGACCTGCGCAAAGGTGGGGACAACCCTCGTCACCATCATCGCCGGACCGCTGAACTACATCGGCGCCAATCCGAAGATCGACTGCCAGGCACCGCAACCGTCCAAGTAGCCCTGACCGGGGTGAGGCCCACCAAGCAGCGACTGCGGATGCTCCGGCGCCCGCAGCCGCTGCTTGTGCTCGCCGGTGTGAGCGGAAAGCGCCAGCTGCGGTCGCGCTGCAGCCGCTGGCCAAGAGGGGAATAGGCGCGTGGGGGACCTGGTTACATCTGGTGCCGTCCGGTTCATGACCCCGGGCCTCAACTTTCGCCGCTTCGAGCGGCCACTCGCCGAGAGGCGTCTGCTGGACGGTGCGGTACTTCGGGCCGGGGTGCACGAGCAAAAGCAGCTCGTGCACCCCGGCCCGAGTTTCGCGAGCCTAGATGTCGATCTGCATGACCGCCTGGCCAGGCTTGAGGTCCATGAAGGCCACGATGAGCTTCGTCGTACCGAGTCCCGTGGGGCCGGGCGCGAAGAACGTGAAGGTGGTGACGCCGCCGCCACCGAACCCGCGCTGCTCCATCGTGATCTCGGTGCGCTTGATCGACTTGATCCGGAGTGAGGTTCCGCCCGTCTCCACCGGCACTGCGATCCTGTCGCCGGTCCGCACGGTAACCCGGCAGTGCCCGTCCTTGCAGGACTTCAGATTGCGGCCTTCCAAGGGCAACGCGGCCAGCTTGGGTGTCGGCGGAACCGGCGGGAGCGTCGGTGTCGGAGTGGCGGACGGAGTTGGTGTCGGTGTCGGGCTCACGGTCGGAACCGGCGTCGGGGTGGGCGTCGTCGCCGGCTGGGCCTCCTCGTTGGGAGTTGAGCAGCCGACAGCCAGCAGTACAACCAGTCCGGTGACCCAGTGCCATCGATTCATCACAGCACCCTAGGACCAGCCGAGGTCGATCGCTTCGAGCATGACCCAAGAGGGGGCTTGAACGGTGGGGGACCATGGAGATGTGGCTCGCGGAGACGCGGGTGACACGTGTGACCAGAGGGACGGCGAGGGCATCGCGGCCGGCTTGCCGGAGGTGCTCTGCGAGGGTGCGGACGAGGTCCCGGACCCCGATTTGCATCTTCACCGCGAATGTCAGTAATGTTCTTCTTGTTGGAGCGAGTGCGGGACGCGAAAGCGGCCGGACGCTCCAAACTCCCTGAAGGTCCTAGGAGCCGAAACACGCCCCAAGCGGGTTTCGGTCACTGTGACACGCAGAGAGACTGGGACGAAAGAGGCCGATTTGACTGGCCCCGAACGAAACAGTAATGTTTGGCGGGTTGCCCCGGAGCTTCGAATGAAAGTTTGAAGCGCGGTGTGCGTCCGATTCTTGAGAACTCAACAGCGTGCCGAAAGTCAATGCCGAAATATGTAGTATCCCCGTTCACGGCATTGGATGATTTCTTCTTCCCGGGTCTCTTCGAGATTTTGGGTGTTGGGTTGTCTGTTGTTCGTGGCGGATTCCTTTGAAGATTAATGATTCAAGTCAGTTTGATTGTTTCTGAGATATCAAAGGATCACTCAATGTAGTCTGTTCTCTGCGCCCTT
>NZ_DASRXP010000705.1:0-28880 GCF_035687465.1 Kribbella sp. | reverse complement strand
GGAAACCGTCATGTCCGGAACGAGCATGCCTGCTCGTTCAGCAAGTTTTTCCTGACTAAGACCCTTGGCGTGCCGCAGTCGCCGGATTGTGCGGGCAAGCTTTTGCGGTCCGCTGATTGGACCGTTTTCCCCCACGTTCTCCACGATAGCCCTGCGCGGCCTTGCCAACCGTCCTGTCGCGCGCCGCAAAACCAGAGATGGCGAGCGGCCGAGTGGCTTGAGAGGCAACGCCCGACAGCCAGGTTGCTATCGACTGTGACGAACCGTTGACACAAGGACATGAGAGCGCTCTCATAGACGCACTTCTCACTGTCGGCGTCGATCTGGTGACGGCGCCGGCCCTGACCGTGGAGGTCGTCATGAGTTCCCGCCCGAACCAACCATCCACTCGTCGCCGAACCATCCTGAGCGCTCTGCTCGCGCCGATCCTGGTCGCCGTTCCCCTGACGATCGCGGCCCAGGCCAGCGTGCCACCCCCGGCTCCCGGCTGGACCACGGTCTGGAGCGACGACTTCAACGGCGCGAACGGCTCGCTGCCGTCCAGCGCGAACTGGATCATCGACACCGGCCACGGCTATCCCGGCGGCCCCGGGAACTGGGGTACCGGCGAGATCCAGAACTACACGAACAGTCCGAACCACCTCGCGCTCGACGGAACGGGGAACCTGCGGATCACCCCGCGACGGGACGGCGCCGGCAACTGGACGTCCGGCCGGATCGAGACCCAGCGCGCCGACTTCAAGGCACCGGCCGGCGGCGTGGTCGCGATCGAGGGCCGGATCCAGATGCCCAACGTGACGGGCAACGCGGCCCTCGGGTACTGGCCGGCGTTCTGGGCACTCGGCCAGCCGTACCGGGGCAACTACTGGAACTGGCCGGGCATCGGCGAGTTCGACATCATGGAGAACGTCAACGGGATCAACTCCGTCTGGGGCGTGCTGCACTGTGGCGTGAACCCGGGTGGTCCGTGCAACGAGACCAGCGGGATCGCCGCCAACCGCGCCTGCCCGGGTACCAGTTGCCAGGCCGGGTTCCACACGTACCGGTTCGAGTGGGACACCAGCATCTCGCCGAACCAGTTCCGCTGGTACGTCGACGGCACGCAGTTCCACTCGGTCAGCCAGGGTCAGCTTCCGGCCGACACGTGGGCGAACATGACCTCGCACGCGGGCTACTTCATCCTGCTCAACGTCGCGATGGGCGGCGCCTTTCCTGACGCCCTGAACGGCCCCACACCACGAGCCGAGACTGTGCCGGACCGCCCGATGCTGGTCGACTACGTGGCAGTGTCGACGCGAGGTGGCGGCACCCCACCCACTACTCCCCCGACCACTCCTCCCACGAACCCGCCCGGTGGCGGCGGTAGCGCGTACAGCACAATCCAGGCCGAGTCGTACACCCAGCAAGGCGGAACCACCCTGGAGACCACCTCGGACTCCGGTGGCGGGCAGAACCTCAGGCAGTTGGGCAACGGCGACTGGGCTCTGTATCCGGGCGTCGACTTCAGTAGTTCAGCGGCACATCAGTTCGTTGGCAGGGTTGCGTCCGGAGCCGCGGGTGGCGTCAGCGGGCTGGTCGAAGTACGGCTGGACAACAGATCCAACGCGCCGATCGGCAGCTTCGCCGTCGCCAATACCGGCGGCTGGCAGAGCTGGCGAAATGTGCCGGCCAACATCAGCGCGGTGACCGGCGTCCACGACGTCTACCTGACCTTCACCAGCGGCCAGCCGGCCGACTTCGTCAACGTCAACTGGTTCACCTTCGGCCACTGACGCAAGCTGATGCCGGGCCGCACTGGCCCGGCACCGGCCTTGTACTACGCGATCTCGGCCGCAGGTGGTGCGGCGATCGTGACCGGTGTGCCGAAGTTGCTGAAGTCGGCGATCACCTTGGCGGTTCCCTGCTCGAAGTCGAGTCTGATCGGCAGGTTGTCCTTGTCGATCGTGACCTTCGCAGTCAGGCCCGTCAGCTTCTGCTGCGCCACAGTCTCGGCAGTGAGGTACTCGCCGAGTGCCTTGGCCGCGGAGGCCTTCGGCAGGTCGATCGTCATCAGGTACTCGGTCGTGCCGGCCGTCGCCCCCGGCGCCGACGTGAAGTTGGTGGCGTAGGACGCGCCCCCGATCAGCTCATAGGTCATCGTCTGCACCAGGAGCATCCTGATCATCACACCGCTCAGCGCGGCCATGGGATCCTGGACCACTGTCGGGTCGTACTTCGCCCACGGCTTCTTCGGGTCGTCGCTGATGGCTCCGCCCTTGCCATACAGCTGCCCGCCCACTCGTACCACGGAGTTGCCCTCGCCGGAGCCCGCCACGTCTGCTGTCGCACCGGACAGCTTGACGTCCGTGGTGAACGTCGCGGGTGCGCCCTCGTCGGTGGTGACCGTGACCACCCGGAAGGTGCCCTTCGCCTTCAGTGCTTCCTGCACCTTCGGGGCGAAGTCGGCCTGCGTCAGCGTGACTGGAGTAGTGGGCGATGAGCCGGAGCTCGCATCGTCGGAGCCGCCGCAGCCGGCCGCGAGCAGCATTGCTCCGGCGGCGATGAGGGGCATCAATAGCTTCTTCACAGCGCGAATGATGCCATCAGCAACGGCCGAACCCTGTCCGAACTGCAGCTTCCTGCAATGGCGTCGTAGTGTCTGGGAGGTGAGAGCTCTTACCAAGGCGGGGTCATCTGTCACGCTGACGACCGTCGCCGGGCCGAGGCCGCTTCCGGATCAGGCAGTGGTGCGCGTGCGGGCGTTCTCGCTGAACCGAGGCGAGGTAGTTGATCTCGCCGGGTTGCCCGACGGGTCTCTGACCGGCTGGGACGTGGCGGGGGTTGTCGAAGTACCGGCAGTTGATGGCACCGGTCCGGACGTGGGTGCCCGAGTGGTGGGGTTGGTACGACGGGGTGCGTGGGCTGAGCTCGTGTCCGTGTCCACTTCGTGGATGGCGGTGCTGCCGGACGCGGTTCCCGACGTTCAGGCCGCGACCTTGCCGACTGCCGGGCTGACCGCCTTGCGCTCGCTGGAGATTGGCGGGTTGTTGCTTGGGAAGCGGGTGCTGGTGACGGGAGCCGGCGGTGGGGTTGGCCGCTTCGCGACCCAGCTCGCTCACGCAGCCGGCGCACACGTCACAGCATTCGTCCGTACTGCGGTTCAAGTGCCTGGTGCCGATGTGGTCGCGCAGAAGATCGAAGGTGACTACGACCTGATTGTGGACGCCGTCGGAGGAGCCGTCTTCGGGCAGTCCATCGAACACCTGAGACCTCGCGGCGTCGTGGTGAACCTTGCGACGCCCGACCCGGCCCAGCCGGTGAGCTTCCGGCCCGGCCTGTTCGACCGCTCGGCCGGAGCGCGGATCTACACCCTCAACACCTTCGACGAGCTGACCGCCCACGGCAGCGGGACCGCTGATCTGACCCGTCTCGTTCAGCTGGTCGCCGCGGGTCGGCTGGACGGGCAGGTGGGGCTGCAAGCCTCGTGGCGGGACGCTCCGAGCGCGATCAAGGGTCTCCTGGGGCGCAAGATCGCTGGGAAGGCTGTCCTGCACGTCGACTGACCCCTGTGGGCCGGTAATGGGGCTGTCGCGGCATTGAGCACCTATTCTTCGGCTATGTCTGAACAGCAGGGTGGGGTGACGACGAGCGGGCCGGGGGCCTTGTTCGCCATCGGTGGTGCCGAGGACAAGCTGAAGAAGCGGACAGTCCTGCAGGAGTTCGTCGAGGCCGCCGGCGGCTCGAAGGCGCGGATCGTGGTCATCCCGACAGCCTCCGCGCTCGGGCACGACGTGGTCGACGTGTACTCCGCGCTGTTCGCGGCGCTCGGAGCCGCCACCGTGGTCGGAGTACGGCCCGAGAACCGCGAGGACGCCGACGACCCCGCCTTCATCGAGCCGCTGAACGAGGCCACCGGCATCTTCATGACCGGCGGCAACCAGCTGAAGCTGAGCAGCGTGGTCACCGGTACTGCGTTCGGCCGGGCCGTGACCGCGGCGCATTCGCGCGGTGCCGCCGTCGGTGGCACCTCGGCCGGGGCGAGCATCCTGGCCGAGCACATGATCGCGTTCGGGCGGTCCGGTGCCACCCCGCGACAGCGGATGAGCCAGCTGGCCGGCGGACTCGGTCTGGTCCAGGGCGCGATCGTGGACCAGCACTTCGCCCAGCGGAACCGGTACGGTCGGCTGCTGTCCCTGGTGGCACAGTCCCCCGGACTGCTCGGGATCGGCGTGGACGAGGACACCGCGGCCGTAGTACGGGGGTCTCATCTGGAGGTCGTCGGGCGGGGCGCGGTGACGATCTTCGACGGCAGCCGGATCACCTCGAACGCGCACTACGCCTCCCGGTCCGAGGCGATCCTTGCCTCAGGCGTCGTGTTGCACGTGCTGCCGGCGACCGCGACCTTCGACCTGAAGGCCCGCGTGCTGCTGTCCTACGGGCCCCAACCGCCGGCCGAGGAACTGGCCGAGCTCCAGGCCGCCGAGGCGGATCTGCGCAAGCTGACCAAGGAGATCGCGGCGGAGGGCGTGTCACCCGCGTACTACGCCGAGCACAAGCGCCGGGCTGTCCGGCGTACCGCCAAGACGACGGCCAAGAAGGCCGCTGCGAAGAAGACCACGCTCAAGCCCAAGTCCCGGGCTTCGGCGGCCGGTGAGTCCAGACCGGAGGCGACCGAGCCGTTGAGCGCGGGCGCCGAACTCAGCCGACCAGACACCCAGCCGCCGCGACCAGACAGTGGGCCCGAATGACCGCTACCGCCGCAACCCAGGGAACGCCCAGCCCCGACCTCAAGATCATCGAGACGCGGGTCTACCGCGGGCCGAACGTCTGGAGTTACGAGCCGGCCATCCATCTGGTCGTCGACCTGGGCTCGCTGGAGAACTTCCCGTCCAACACGATCGACGGGTTCACCGAACGGCTGCTGGAATACCTCCCCCGGCTGGACCAGCACCACTGCTCGCGCGGCCGTCGCGGCGGTTTCATCGAGCGGCTGCAGGAGGGCACCTGGCTCGGCCACATCGCCGAGCACGTCTCGCTGCAACTGCAGCAGGAGGCCGGCCATGACCTGCGGCGCGGCAAGACCCGCCAGGTCAAGGGCGTGCCGGGCCGCTACAACATCATCTACTCGTACGCCGATGAGGCGGTCGGCCTGGCCGCCGGGGAACTCGCCGTCCGGTTCGTGAACCACCTGGTGCAGCCGGATCCGTCGTTCGACTTCACCACCGAGCTGGAGAAGTTCATCCGGCAGGCGGAGCGGACCGCGTTCGGCCCGTCCACCCAGGCGATCGTGGACGAGGCGGTGTCCCGCGACATCCCGTGGATCCGGCTGAACAAGTTCAGTCTGGTCCAGCTCGGGCAGGGCGTGCACGCTAAACGGATCCGGGCCACGATGACCTCGGAGACCGGCTCGATCGCCGTGGACGTTGCCAGTGACAAGGACCTGACGACCCGGCTGCTCGCCTCGGCCGGACTGCCGGTGCCGCGGTCGGACTCGGTCCGCACTGTCGACGATGCGGTCGCCGTGGCGAACAAGATCGGCTATCCGGTGGTCTGCAAGCCGCTCGACGGCAACCACGGCCGCGGGGTGTGCCTGAACCTGCAGGACGCGGACGCAGTACGGGAGGCGTTCCCGATCGCGGAGGAGCAGTCGAAGCGTGGTTCGGTGATCGTCGAGAACTTCGTGGTCGGCAAGGACTACCGCTGCCTGATCATCAACGGGCGGATGGAGGCCATCGCCGAGCGGGTCCCGGCGCATGTCGTCGGCGACGGCGTGCACACCGTCGCCGAACTGGTCGACATCACCAACGCGGATCCGCGGCGAGGCGTCGGGCACGAGAAGATCCTGACCCGGATCACAGTGAACGCGGCCGCTCGCGAACTCGTCCGGACCCAGGGCTTCGAGCTGGACGACGTGCCGCCCGAGGACGTCACAGTGAAGCTGACGCTGACCGGCAACATGTCCACCGGTGGGATCTCGATCGACCGGACCTTCGAGGCGCACCCGGAGAACGTCGAGATCGCCGAGGAGGCCGCCCGGATGATCGGGCTGGACATCGCCGGCATCGACTTCATCTGCCCGGACATCACCCAGCCGGTGCGCGAGACCGGCGGCGCGATCTGCGAGGTGAACGCCGCCCCTGGGTTCCGGATGCACACGAACCCGACGATCGGCGACCCGCAGTACATCGCGAAACCCGTGGTGGACATGCTGTTCCCGCCGGGGGCGACCAGCCGGATCCCGATCGTCGCGGTGACCGGGACGAACGGCAAGACCACCACGTCGCGGATGATCAGCCATGTCTTCAAGGGGATGGGCCGCAAGGTCGGGATGACCTCGACCGACGGCATCGTGATCGACGAGCGGCTGGTGATCCGGTCGGACGCGTCGGGGCCGAAGTCGGCGCGGATGGTGCTGCAGAACCCGCGGGTCGACTTCGCCGTGTTCGAGGTGGCTCGCGGCGGGATCCTGCGGGAGGGCCTCGGTTACGAGCGCAACGACGTGGCCGTGGTGCTGAACATCCAGCCGGACCACCTGGGCCTGCGAGGCGTCGACACGCTCGACCAACTGGCCGACGTGAAGGCCGTGCTGGTGGAGGCGGTGCCGCGCAACGGCTTCGCAGTACTGAATGCCGACGATCCGCTGGTGCGCAAGATGCGGCGGAAGTGTTCGGGCGAGGTGGTGTGGTTCAGCATCTCCGAGCCGGGCAGCGAGGTCCGCGAGTACATCGAGGGACACTGCCGGCGCGGTGGCCGGGCGGTCGTGCTCGACCGGTCGGACCTCGGCGACATGATCATCATGAAGCACGGCCGGCGGTCGATGCAGCTGGCCTGGACACACTTGCTGCCGGCAACGTTCGCGGGCCGGGCGATGATGAACGTGCAGAACGCGATGGCCGCGGCCGCCGCCGCGTTCGCCGCCGGCGCTCCCCTGCACGACATCCGGCAGGGCTTGCGGACGTTCAGTACTTCGTACTATCTGTCGCCCGGGCGGCTCAACGAGATCGAGGTCGACGGCCGGACGGTGATCGTCGACTACTGTCACAACGCGCCCGCGATGCGGATGCTCGGCGACTTCGTGGACAAGCTGGGCGAGAGCCTCGGCGCGTCCTCGGATCTCGGCCGGCCGTCGCGGATCGGCGTGATCGCGACCGCGGGTGACCGGCGGGACGACGACATGCGCGAACTCGGCGAGATCGCCGCCCAGCACTTCGATGTGGTGATCGTCCGGGAAGACATCCGGCTGCGCGGCCGCAAACGCGGTGACTCCGCCGAACTGATCACCGAGGGCGTGCGGTCCGCGATGGAGAACGGCGCGCGGTGCCGTCAGGTCGAGACGGTGCTCGAAGAACTGAGCGCGGTGCGGCACGCGCTGGTTCGGTCGAATCCAGGCGACCTGGTCGTGCTGTGCGTGGACCAGCATCAGTCGGTACTGGCCGAGCTGGAATCCGTGTCCCACCTGGCCCAGGCCGGGGCCCGGTCCGGCGACGAGGGTGGCGACCCCGACTTCGTCCAGCCGGACGAAGAACCCACCGAAACAGAGTGACGAGCTGCAAAGCCGACCGCGTGGACAGCGGCTTTGCAGCATCGTCGGCAGAGCGCAGAAGTCAAAGTTTGCTTTACTTCCACGGAAGATGCCCACGTCGAACTAAAGCTTGCTTGTCATTATGAGCCGACGATCCGGCGACCCGACCGGCCGCTGCCGCCTCGTTCGACCGATAGCGGCCTGCAGAGCGCTATCGGCCGCAGAGCCTGGCATCGGCCGGCAGCGCTACCGGTCGACTGCCGCGTCGTTCGACCGATAGCCGCCTGTAAGGCGCTATCCATCGTGAAGCCCGGCATCGGCCGGGCCGATCACCGCCCGGTCCACCAGGTGGTGCACTGGGACCACCAGGTGGACCGCAGCCCGTGGGCGAGTCGTGTGGATCGGTGATCGGGTCGGCGCTCGGACAGAACTCGGGACCTCGGACACCCAACGGAGACCGCGGACAAGGTATTTCGTGTCCGAGCCCCCCATTTCCTGTTCAAGGTCGCCAGTTCGTCCCCGAAACCAGCTCGCCGCCAACCGAGAGGCAGGCGGACCGGCCGGCGCGGCTCAGGCGGATCCAGGTGCTGCCTCGACCGTGGAACCACCCGCACCTGTGGCCATACTCCCCAGCGGCTCCGGGACAGCTGCGTCCTTCCCTGGTCGAGGTGCTGGGTGTCATCCCTGAAGGAGTCGAGCTCGCTCGATCCCCGAAGGGGACGCCGAAGGCGCTCTTGATACCCAGCACCTCGACTGGCACACTCCCGCAGCCCGGCGACGCGAACCACCCACACCAATGAACCCGCGAACCACCCGGCGCCCCTGCCGGACCGACCACCCGAACGTCAAACCCAACCTTCCACAACCCGTCAAAAGGGCCCACTCACCGGCTTTCCGGGCTCCCGGGAACTTGGGTCGCCGATGTCTCGTTGGCCTGTCCGTGAAGACGAAACTGCTCACGGCCATGGTTGCCGTCGCTCTCCCCCTGTTGGTCTCCTCCTGTGGTTCGGAGGAGAAGGCGCCGGTGACCCAGGCCGCCGCCAGTACGCCGGGCGTCATCGTCGAGGATGCCTGGGTGCGCTCGACCGCGGGCGCCAAGGACACCACAATGACGGCCGCGTTCATGTCGCTCACCAATCCGGGCGACACGGACATCAAGTTGACCTCGGCAACGTCTCCGGCGGCTGGTCTGGTCCAGCTGCACGAGATGGCGATGAAGGACGGCAAGATGGTGATGCAGGAGAAGGCCGGTGGGATCAACGTCCCGGCCGGATCGCACGCGCACCTTGCTCCCAGTGGCGATCACGTGATGCTGATGGAGTTGAAGCAAAGCCTGAAGCCGGGTGACGAGCTGCCGTTGACGTTGAAGTTCTCCGACGGCAGCACCCACGACCTGACCCTGCCGGTGAAGGCGTTCACCGAGGAGGAAGAGCACTACCACCCGACACCCACGCCGACGCCGGCCTCGAGCACGACCCCGACGCCGGCCTCTTGACCGGTCGGCCGTCAAGACGGCAGCTCTTCGGTTATGCCGGTGCTGCCGCCGCGGGCGCCGCCATCACGGGCGGCGTCGTCGCCGGCGACTTCGCTGCGCTCGGCAAAGACAACGGCAACGGCAACGGCTCCGGCAACGGTCCCGCTGTACTTGCCGCTGACATCGATTCCTACGGCGACCACCAGCCGGCCGTTGCGGCTCCGTCTCCGAAGCACGCGGAATTGGTCGCGCTGAATCTGCTCGGTGGCACTGACAAGGCTGCGCTCGGGCGGTTGATGCGGCTCTGGACTGCCGACATCGTTGCCCTGGGCGCCGGTCGTCCCGCGCCCGGAGACACCGCTCCGGAACTCGCCGTTCCAGGGGTCGCTCTGACGGTCACGGTCGGACTGGGGCCGCGGATCTTCATTCTGCCCGGGCTCACGTCGTTCAAGCCTGGTGGCCTCGACGATCTTCCGGTGATGTCGCACGATCGGCTGGACCCTGCCTGGTCCGGCGGCGACCTCCTGCTCCTGGTGGGAGCCGATGATGCGGTGAGCGTCGTCCACGCAGTACGGCGGCTGGTGGCTGATGCGGCGCCGTTCGCCAAGCCGGCATGGCGGCAGACGGGGTTCTGGAACGGAACGGGTCCCGACGGCACGCCGGTGACCGGGCGGAACCTCTTCGGTCAAGTGGACGGCTCCGGTAACCCAGCACCCGGTACGCCGGACTTCGACACGACGGTGTGGTCCGCAGACGGGCCGGCGTGGTTCCGCGGCGGGACGACCCTCGTGGTCCGGCGGATCAGGATGAACCTCGATACCTGGGACGAGCTGACCCGGTCCGAGCAGGAACGCGCGGTCGGCCGGAAGCTGTCGAACGGAGCGCCGCTGACCGGGGCAACCGAGCGCGACGAGCTGGACCTCGAGAAGCGGGACGCCGACGGTCGCCTGGTGATCGCCGAGAACGCCCATGCCCGGCTCTCGCACCACAGCGAGAACGACGGCCGAAGGATCTTCCGCAAAGGGCTGAACTACGTGCAGGACACCGGAGCCACCCGCGAGAGCGGCCTCATCTTCCTCAGCTACCAGGCGGATGTAGCCGGGCAATTCCTCCCGCTGCTGGCCCGCCTTGATGCCGCGGACGCCCTCAACGAGTGGACCACCACCATCGGCTCCGCGGTCTTCGCCATCCCACCCGGCTTCCGCGAAGGCGGCTGGGTCGCGCGGGAACTGCTGGAGTGAGATCGCTCTCTTCATCTCGCGGCAACGAGTGGGCAACAGGTCGCTGCCAGCCTTGAGGGTATGGAACAACTGCGGAGATCTGTCACCGCCGGGATGGCGTGCGACGTCTGCGGGCGGTTGCCCCATCCACACCGCCTCCGACTGACACTGGCCAAGCTGGCGGCCGTTCTACCTGTCGAACTCGCTCTCCATGCGGGAGTGATCGCGCTGCACCCGCCGTACCTGCTGACTGTCGTGGCGCTCGCCGTGACCACCACTGCGCTGGTGATCTGGGTGGTCGAGCCTTCGACCATGAGGTTGCTGCGACGGTGGCTGCATGCGCCCGGTCATCTCCTCCGCGATCACACCCACGAGACGATCAGCCAGGCCCCGTCGCTGTGGCGGATCCGGGTGACGCTCGAGGATCAGGCCGGCGAGCTCGAACGCCTGACTCATCGGCTGGCGGAGCTCGAGGCGAACATCCTCGACCTGGAGGTCCACCCGGTCCACGACGGCGTGCGGGACGAACTGGTGGTGTCGACGCCGGATGTCATCGCCGCCGACGACCTGCTGAGCGCAGTACGGGCGGCTGGTGGGCGGGAGGCGCATGTCTGGCCGACCACCGCGCTGGCGCTGGTCGACGGTCAGACGGAGGCGTTGAACCTCTCTGCTCGCGTGGTCGCCGATCCGGCCGAGTTGCCGCATGCCGTCGCCGAACTGCTCGGCGCACGAGTCGTCACGGATCGGCTAGCAGTGACTGCGGGGCGCCTGCCCGCGGACGGGACGATGCTGAAGATTCCGTCGCCCTGGAGCGGTCTCATCCTCTTCACGCGGCCCGGTGAGCCGTTCACCCCGGCCGAGTCAGCCCGGGCACACCGGCTCGCGCAGATTGCGGAGATTGCGCTTGCCTTGCAGGGAGATTCGTCAGCCGACCGGCTCGCGGCGGGGTAGCAGGCGGCGCTTGGGCTCTTCGCGGTCGATCCAGTCGAGGTCGTCCGAGAGCACAGCGTCGTTGCCGCGGTCGTCGTGCCGGGCCGGCGGCGGAGGGGGCGGTGGCAGGGCGCGAACCTTCAGCGCGACCATCGGGATCGCCAGCAGGACGGCAAGCACCAGCCAGGGCCAGTAGTTCCGCAGCAGCGGCTCGAACGCGTCGAAGAACCCGTCAGTGCCGGCGTTGGCGATCTCATCCATCGAGCCGTTCGTTGCCCCCGCCATCGCCTTGACGCCGTCGACCACAGCGAATGACGCCACGTAGGTCGCTGCCAATGGCAACCAGTAGTACGCCGAGGGCCAGCCGCGCCGCCAGCAAGCGACGTACAGGAGAAGGGCGAGTCCGACGGCGACCAGCAGGCCGTTGAGTTGCCACAGCAAGCGCCAGTTCTCCAGCTCGGCGGCAGGGCGAAGGGCGTACCAGGCGATCGGCAGAGCCAGGCCGAAGGCGGCGACCACCGAGCTTCGGGTGCCCAGGGCACCGAACATCCCGCCAACAGCACTTGCCACCAGCAACGTGATCAGCAAACCCCGCGTATCCAGGGAATGCCCGCTCAATCCCCAGGTGCCGGCGGCAACCACGAGCAGCAGCGGCACGGTGATCCGCAACCGCTGGACCAGCAGCCCCGCCACCACTCCCCCGGCGAAACCACCGAGCACCAGGAGATCGACGCGGGAGTCCACCGCCGGGACGAACGTGGTGGCATCGCCGGGCAGCCCGTCCAGGTAGGTCGGCGCGAAGCCGACCACGAACCAGGCGATCACCGCCGCCGGTACCGACCACAAGTAGCGCATGACACCCCGATCGGCCCCCGACCCGGGAGCCGGGGGTCAGTGCTGTGCTCGCTCGACCTTGCTCTTCAAGGTCTCCGGGTTATCGACGGTAGCTCCCTCGGACCGCAACCAGGCGTCAAGACTCGCCCGATCCTGCAAGGACATCACCGCGACCACATCACCGGGCTGTGCTTCCCCGACCAGGGCCTTCGCCGCGTCGAGCTCGGTCGGGAAGGCCGGTACGTCGTCGACGCCGACCGAGCTGGTCCCTTCCCGGAACACCGCCTCGAGCTCCTCCGGCGGCCGCCCGCGCAGGTATTCGCCCTTGTGCCCGATCACCACCCGGTCCGCGCCCCGGGCCCCGATCGCGCCCATCGCCGAGACCATGTCATCGGACCGGTCACCCGGTGACCCGAGCGCGAGCAGGAGCCGGCCGCCCGGTTCGCGGACCCCGTTCATGATCTCCAGCAGCGCTTCGAGTCCGGCCTCGTTGTGGGCCAGGTCGATCACCACGGTGAACCCGCGAACGGAGTACATGTTCATCCGGCCCGGGTTGTCCTCGTTCGGCGCGAAGCTGCTCAGCCCCTCGATCACCGCGTCCCGCGGCAGGCCGAGTCCCAGTGCGGCCGAGGCGGCGGCGAGCGCGTTCTCGACGTTGTAGTGGGACAGGCCGGACAGGGTCATCGGGACGTCGACGACCTTGAGCAGCGGCTCGGCGTCGCTGTTCTGGTCGAGGACCGTGATGAAGCCGTCCAGCACGGTGGTCGCGCGGCCGCCTTCGTCCAGCACGGTCCGGATCGACGGCGAGTCGGGATCGCGGGAGAACACCCAGCACTTGGCCGGTGACCCCAGCCGCATCCCGAACGTCCGCGGGTCGTCGCCGTTCACCACACACCAGCCGCGCGGCCGGGTGATCTTGGTGATCACCGCCTTCACCTCGGCCAACTGGTCGACGGTATCGATGCCACCCAGGCCCAGGTGGTCGGCCGTGACGTTCGTGACCACGGAGACGTCGTTGTAGGCGACCCCGACACCGCGCCGCAGGATGCCGCCGCGAGCCGTCTCCGTGACAGCCAACTGGACCCCGGGCTGGGCGAGCACCTGCCCGGCACCACTCGGGCCGGAGAAATCGCCGTACTTGACGAGCTCCCCGTCGAAGTACACGCCGTCGGTGCTCGACCAGCCGACGTGCAGGCCGGCGGCCCGGCCGATGTGCGCGATCATCCGCGAGGTCGTGGTCTTGCCGTTCGTGCCGGTGACGGCGACGACCGGGATCTTCGGCCGCAGCGTCGGTGGCGCCTCGCCGGCCGGCTCGTTGCGGACCCGATCGCCGACGGTCGCGACCAGCTCCGGCAGCTCATCGGTGCCGAAGGCATCGACCACCTCGACGATCGCCGCCCCCAGGGCCCTCGCGCGTCCCTCATGAGCCCACGGGAACGCCACCACGAGCCGGTGCACGTCGGACGCCGACCGCACCCGTACGCCGATCCGCCCGATCCCCGCCTCCCGGGCGATCCGCCGGACAATATGCCCGACCACCCGTACTGCGAACCGCTGCCGGAAGCCGGACCCGATCGCGCCCGGCCGGGTGGACCCCAGCCCGAGCGCCGACGCATACGCCTTCGCCTGCGCGGCGGGGGCGTCGATCAGAGCGGTCAGGTCAAGAGTCAGCTTGACCGCGGCACGGCTGAAATACAGGTTGGCCCCGTCCAGAACGCGGAGCTCTACCAAAGAGCTGGACATTGTCGCTAGGCACCCATCGCGTGAAAGCCGCCGTCGACGTGGATGATCTCGCCGGTGGTGGAGGGGAAGAAGTCGCTGAGCAGGCCGACGATGGTCTTGCCGGTCGGCTCCAGGTCGGACGGGTCCCAGCCCAGCGGGGCCCGGTCCAGCCACGGCTCCTCGAACTTCTCGAAGCCCGGGATCGCCTTCGCCGCCAGCGTCTTCAGCGGTCCGGCCGAGACCAGGTTGCACCGGATCCCCTGTGCCCCGAGATCGCGGGCCAGGTACCGCGAGGTCGACTCCAGCGCCGCCTTCGCCACGCCCATCCAGTCGTACCCGGGCCACGCCACGGTCGCGTCGAAGGTCAGCCCGACGACACTGCCGCCCCGGCTCATCAGCGGAGCGCACGTCACCGCCAGAGACTTCAGCGAGTACGCCGAGACGTGCACCGCCTGGGCCACGTCCTCCCATGGTCCCTCGAGGAACTTGCCACCCAGGATCGTCTCGGGATTCCCATAGGCGATCGAGTGCACGACACCGTCGAGGCCGTCCACGTGCTCGCGGATCGCGTCCGGCAGCGCGGCCAGGTGCTCCGCGTTCGTCACGTCGAGCTCGAGCACTGGCGGTTCCACCGGCAGCCGCTTGGCGATCCGCTTGGTGATGCTCAGCGCGCGGCCGAAGTTGGAGATCAGCACGGTGGCGCCTTGTTCCTGCGCCACTTTGGCCGTGGCAAACCCGATCGAGGAGTCGAGCGTGACGCCCGCGACCAGGATGCGCTTGCCGTCGAGGATGCCCACGGGCACTGCCTTTCTAGAAAGTGTGAGGGGCCTAGTGGCCCATGCCGATGCCGCCGTCGACCGGGATCACCGCGCCGGTGATGTAGCCGGCCTCGTCCGACGAGATCCAGCGGACCGCCTGGGCGATCTCCTCGGTCCGGGCGAACCGGCCGAGCGGGATCTGGCTCAGGTACTGCTTCTGGGTCTCCTCCGGCAGCACCGCGGTCATGTCGGTCTCGACGAAGCCGGGCGCGATCACGTTCGTGGTGATGCCGCGGCTGCCGAGCTCGCGAGCCATCGACCGGGCCATCCCGATCAGGCCGGACTTGCTGGCGGCGTAGTTCACCTGGCCGGGCGAGCCGAGCAGGCCGACGACCGAGGAGATGAAGACGATCCGGCCCCGGCGCAGCCGGAGCATCCCCTTGGCCGCCCGCTTGGCGACCCGGAACGAGCCGGTCAGGTTCGTCTGGATGACCGCGTCCCAGTCGTCGTCGGACATCCGCAGCAGCAGCGTGTCGCGGGTGATGCCGGCGTTGGCGATCAGCACCTCGACCGGCCCGTGCTCGGCCTGGATCGTCTCGAACGCCGCCTCGACCTGCTCGGCGTCGGTGACGTCACACTTCACCCCGAGGAACCCCTCGGGCGGTTCACCGCTGCGATAGGTCACGGCGACCTGGTCGCCCGCCTCCTTGAAGGCGGTAGCGATGGCCAGGCCGATGCCCCGGTTGCCACCGGTGACCAGTACCGATCTCGACACGTTGGCGTCTCCTCACTGAAGTGGACGGCTCACTGCCGCACGAACGGTACCGCCTAGGAGTCTTCGAGCCGGAAGCCGACCTTGAGACCGACCTGGTAGTGGTCGATCGCGTTGTCGACGATGTGGCCGCGGATCTGGGTCACCTCGAACCAGTCCATGTGCCGGAGGGTCTCCCCGGCACGGGTGATGGCGTTGCCGATCGCCTGGTCGACGCCCTCCTTCGACGTGCCCACGATCTCGGTCACCCGGTAGGTCCGATCAGTCATCGCAGTTCTCCTTCGTCGCCATGGTCGATACGCCGTCGCCGCGGCTTCGGCGTACGGTGGTCCTGGTGAGGAGGATAGATGTCGCGACGCCGTGAACGGCCCGACGAAACCGTCATCTCGGTGACGAGTGCGCAGCCCGGCCGGTCCGAGGACCTGGAGGGGCGGATCGCGCGGTACGCCTGGATGATGTCGATCCGGATCGTCTGCTTCGTGCTGGCCGTGCTGACTCCATCGCCCTGGCGCTGGGGGTTCATGGTCGCGGCCATCCTCCTGCCCTCGGTGGCCGTCGTACTGGCCAACGCGCGACGCACCACGAAGGTGTCCAGTGCCGACGCCTACATCGCGCCGCCCCGCGCTGAACTGGGCTCGCAGGACGACACCGAAAAGTGATCTGCGCCGGGACTGGATTCTCACATCCGATCCGTGTCAGAATCTCCCGCGTGCTCTGAAGTTCACGGATGAAATTCAGGGACTTGATGCGGCGTCGGACGGCTCCCCCCGTGGCTGTCCGACGTCGCTTCATTTTCCCCAGGCTATTGATTATTGAGAGGTCAGGAACAATTGCCTGGCGACTCGGTAATAGGTTCGGGAGTTGCCCGCGATGAAGAATGAGGATCTGCCGTCCGTCTGCTCTGCAAGGGGATGCGGCAAGCCGGCGCAGTGGGCGCTGTTGTGGAACAACCCGAAGATCCACACTCCCGACCGGCGGAAGACCTGGCTCGCCTGTGACGAGCACAAGGAGAGCCTGTCCGACTTCCTGGCCCGGCGTTCTTTCTTACGCGAAGTCGAGCCATTCACCGGCTGAACAGTTCCCGCGTTACAGCCGAAAAGGTAAATTTCCTGTTGCGCTTCAGCCGCCGATGGCCGACATCGGCCGGACCGGTTGGAGGAACGCCGGGTCGGCGATGCCATGGCCGGGGAGTTTGCCCGCCATTGCCCGGCGCCAGCTCTCCGCCAACTCCTTGTCATCGGCACCGGCCCGCAGAGCGGTCCGCAGGTCCGACTCCTTGCGGGCGAACAGACAGTCCCGTACCTGACCGTCGGCGGTCAGCCGGACCCGGTCGCAATCGCCGCAGAACGGCCGTGTCACCGAGGCGATGATGCCGACGGTCTGCGGACCGCCTCGAACGGTGAACGACTCGGCCGGTGCACTGCCCCGGGTCGCCGCGTCGGTCGGCGCGAGCTCGAAGCGTTCGCTGAGCATCTCGAGGATCTCGTCGGCGGTGATCATGGTGTCCCGGCTCCAGCCGTGCTGCGCGTCCAGCGGCATCTGCTCGATGAAGCGCAGTTCGTAGCCGCGGTCCAGGCAGAACTGCAGCAACTCGGCCGCCTCGCCGTCGTTCACCCCGCGCATCAGCACGGCGTTCACCTTCACCGGGGTCAGCCCTGCCTGCTGCGCGGCCTCCAGTCCGGCGACCACGTCCTTCAGCCGGTCCCGGCGGGTCAGCTGGAGGAAGGTCTCCTGCCGGATGGTGTCCAAGCTCACGTTCACCCGGTCCAGCCCTGCGTCGCGGAGCGCCTGGGCCTGACGGGCCAGCCCGATGCCGTTGGTGGTCAGGGACACCTGGGGGCGGGGGTTCAGTTGCGTAGTACGGGCGACGATGTCGACCAGGCCGCGGCGGAGGAGGGGCTCGCCGCCGGTGAAGCGGATCTCGTCCACGTTCAGGTGGGTGACGGCCACGGAGACGAGCCGGACCACCTCGTCGTCGGTGAGCAGCTCGGGCTTCGCGAGCCAGTCCAGGCCCTCTTCGGGCATGCAGTACGTGCACCGGAGGTTGCACCGATCGGTCAGGGAGACCCTGAGGTCGGTGGCAACCCGGCCGTAGGCATCAGCCAGGCCCAGGGGCGTCGTACCAGTTGCTCTCATCCGGTCCAGCCTACGCGGCCGGGATGGGCGGGGCAGATGTGTTTCAGGTCATGGCTTAAGTTCAAGGGGTGCGTCGCTTGCTGAACCCCCGGTGGATCACCACCGCGCTGGTGATCCTGGTCCTGGCCGGGGTCTGTGTCGAGCTCGGCCGGTGGCAGCTGCACCGGCTGGACGAACGCAAGGCGCGCAACGAGGTCACCCGCACGAACCTGGCCGCTCCCGCGGCCCCGCTGACCGAGGTCGTCGGGCCACAGCGCGTGGTCGGCGACGCACACGACTGGCGTACTGCGGTGGTCACCGGGACGTATGACCCCAGCAAGCAGGTGGTGATGCGGTACCGGAACGTCAGCGACCGGCCGGGCTTCGAGATCGTCACGCCGTTGCTGCTTGCCGACGGGACGGCGGTCCTGGTCGATCGTGGTTTCCTCCCGCGCCAGGGGGCCGAGCTGGCGCCTGGCAACGTCCCGGCTGCGCCGACCGGAGAGGTTACAGTGACGGGCCGCCTGCGCCGCAGCGAGCGCGGCGGCCACACCAGCGGCGGCACCCCGGTCGACGGGACCGCGCGGCTCATCAACGGACCGGAGTTCGGGTCGGCCCTGGGACTCAACCTGTACGACGGGTACCTGACCGTGGATCATCAGGAGCCGGCGGCTGATCCCGCCTTCGGTGCGTTCCCTGGGCCGGAGATCGACGACGGGCCGCACTTCTTCTACGCCCTGCAGTGGTTCTTCTTCGCCCTCCTGGCCATCGGCGGCCTGGTCTACTTCTCCCGCCAGGACATCCAAGGCAACAAACCAGCGGACGGCGCACTGGCCGGCGACGGCGAGAGCGGTGGCGGTGGTGGGACGGGCGGTGGGGCCGAGGCCGAGGCCGAACCTGTCGCAGCCGGAGCGTCAGATCGAGGACCACGCACCGACCACGGACCAACAGACGGCGACGCCGGTCTCGCCTGACAAGTTGCTGGTTGCCCTACGCAACGACGGTGCGCTTGCCCTTGGCTACCAAACGTCGGCGTGTCGGACGATCCGAGGTGGGCAGGCCCGTGACGACGGAGCGGGGAGCCTTACGGGGCTGAGATTTGTGTCCGGTGGTTGAGATCACGCCGGCCTCTCGCGGTGCGCGCGGCAGCGAGACAGGGCGCGGTACGGCAGGATGGTGGGCGTGGACCTCGGACTTCGCGATCGCACCTATATCGTCACCGGCGCCAGCGGCGGACTCGGCTTCGCCACGGCGAAAGCCCTCGCCGACGAAGGCGCGCGGCTGGTGATCTCCAGCCGGAACGAGGAGTCGATCGCCCGCGCGGCCGCCGAACTCGGCGGGAACGTCGTCGGCATCCCGGTGGACAACGCCGACCCGGAGAGCGCGGAGCGGCTGGCCGCGACCGCGATCGCCAAGTGGGGCGCCCTGCACGGCGCCCTGATCAGCGTCGGCGGCCCGCGGCCCGGCACCGCGCTGGACACCGACGAGGACGACTGGCGAGCCGCCTTCGACAGCGTGTTCCTGGGCGGGCTGCGGATCGCCCGCTCGGTCGCCCGGGCCGGTTCGGACGGGACGTCGATCGCCTTCGTGCTGTCGTCGTCGGTGCGGTCGCCGATCCCCGGCCTGGCGATCTCCAACGGCCTGCGCCCGGGGCTCGCGATGGTCGCGAAGACCCTGGCCGACGAGCTCGGCCCGAACGGGGTCCGGGTGAACGGACTACTCCCGGGCCGAATCGCCACCGACCGGCTGAAGGAACTCGACTCGAAGGGCGGCGATCCCGAGGCAGCCCGCCGCGCCTCGGAGAAGACCATCCCGCTGCGGCGCTACGGCAAACCCGAGGAGTTCGGCCGGGTCGCCGCGTTCATCCTGTCGCCGGTCGCCTCCTACATCACCGGCTCCATGATCCCCGTTGACGGCGGCGTCCTCCGCACCCTCTGACGGTCAATCCTTGGGGCGGTCGCGGTCTTTCGACGGCTGGACGCGCTTCGGTTCGCCCGGCATCTTCGGATATTCGGGGGGATAAGGCATATCCCCTTCGCCCAGGTCGCGTTCGTGTTTGGCCGACAGTTCCAGCAGTGATTCCAGCGAGAACGCCTTCTCCCCCACCGCGGCATGCAGATCGCCCACCTCGGCGAATCGCGCCGGCATGGTGAGCACGTCGAAATCATCTGGTACGACGTCCGCGACCTCCTCCCACCGCAGCGGAGCCGAAACCCGGGCCCGCGCATTCGGCCGGACCGAATAAGCCGAGGCGATGGTGCGATCCCGCGCCATCTGGTTGTAGTCGATGAAGACCCGCTCGCCGCGTTCTTCCTTCCACCAGTTCACCGTCACCTGCTCCGGCATCCGCCGCGACAACTCCCGGCCGGCGGCGATCACCGCGCGCCGGGCTTCCACGAAGGTCCAGCGCGGCTCGATCGGCACGTACACGTGCAGGCCGCGGCCACCCGAGGTCTTCGGGAACCCTTCGAGGCCATGCTCAGCCAGCAGCTCACGCAGTAGTGGGGCGACCGTGGCCGCGCTCTTGAAGTCGGTGCCGGGCTGGGGGTCGAGATCGATCCTCAGCTGGTCCGGCGAGTCCAGCTCCGGGCGGCGGACCGGCCAGGGGTGGAAGGTGAGGGTGCCGAGGTTCGCCGCCCAGGCGACGACGGCCAGCTCGGTCGGGCAGACCTCGTCCGCCGGACGGCCGCTGGGGAAGGTGATGGTGGCTGTCTCGACCCAGTCGGGTGCGCCCTTGGCGACCCGCTTCTGGTAGAAGGCGTCGCCCTTGTTGTCCATCCGGGTGGACAGCTTGGCGCCCTCGAACCAGCCGCCCGGCCAGCGCTCCAGGGTGGTCGGCCGGTCCCGGAGCGCGCCCAGGATCCCGTCCCCGACCGCGACGAAGTAGTTCACGATGTCCAGCTTGGTCAGGCCGCGGTCGGCGAAGTACGGCTTGTCGGGATTGCTCACCCGGACCGTCCGCCCCGCGATCTCCAGCTCGATTGCCTTGGTCGCCGCCATGTCCGCGACCGTACCGCCCGGCACGGACCAAAACTTCCCGCCCCGCACGGAAAGCGATCTTTCCCGACCACTGGCCACCCTGGGTGACTGGGCGGTAACGTTCCAGCACCTCGTTCCTGGGGCGTGAGGCCCCCGGGACACTCTTGAAGGAGCGCGAGGATGAACAAATCCGCCCTGCTCGCCGCTGCCACCGCAGTGGCGACCGCAACCGCCCTAGGGCTGACCGGAGCCACCACGGCCACCGGTGCGCCTGAGGCAGATCCCGCCCCGACCCCCACCGCCGCGGTCGCCCGGGCCAAGGCCGCGATCACCGAGAACCTCGGCGTACTCCGCGCCACCGGTGCCGACGCATTCGCCGTGCGGGACGTCATCGTCGATGCCGACGGCACCAACCATGTCCGGATGGACCGCAGCATCGGAGGCCTTCCCGTCCTCGGCGGCGATGTCGTCGTGCACCAGAACAAGGACGGAGGCTTCAAGGGTGCGAGCCTCACCCTGAACCAGTCCGCGAACGTCGGCCGCACGCCCAAGGTCAGCGTCGCCACCGCCACCGGCAAGGCACTGAGCGGCGGCTACAAGGCCGAAGGCAAGCCGTCCCTGGTAATCGAGGCCCGCAAGGGCGCGCCACGACTCGCCTACCTGGTCACGACCGCCGGTACCCAGGCCGATGGGACACCGAGCCGCGTGACCACCACGGTCGACGCGCTGACGGGCGCCAAGCTGCTGAGCGAGCAGCACATCGAGACGGTGACCGGTGACGGCAAGAGCCTCTACAGCGGCACCGTGCCGCTGGACACCACCACGGCGACCGGCGGCTTCACCCTGACCGACCCCGCGCGTGGTGGCGGGGCGACGCTCGACGCGCAGAACAAGACGGACTCGATCCTTTGTCAGCTCCTCGGCCTCGGGTGCCCGGTGCCGGTCAAGTTCACCGACGCCGACAATCACTGGGGCACCGGGACCACCGCCGACCGGGCTTCGGCCGCAGTGGACGCGCACTACGGCGCCGCGCTGACGTTCGACTACTACAAGACCAACCACGGCCGGAACGGAATCTTCAACGACGGCAAGGGCGTCCCGAGCCGGGTGCACTACGGCACCAACTACGTCAACGCCTTCTGGGACGGCAAGCAGATGACGTACGGCGACGGTGACGGTGTGGTCGCCGGCCCGCTGGTCTCCGCCGACGTGGCCGGTCACGAGATGTCCCACGGCGTCACCACCGCCACCGCGAACCTGACCTACTCCGGCGAGTCGGGCGGCCTGAACGAGGCGACCAGCGACATCTTCGGCACCTTCGTGGAGTTCTCCGCCAACAACGCGAACGATCCGGGTGACTACTACATCGGCGAGGAGATCATGAAGGACCGCCCGGCGCTGCGGTTCATGGACAAGCCGAGTAAGGACGGCAACTCCAAGGACTGCTGGTACTCGGGCATCGGCAGCATCGACGTGCACTACTCGTCCGGGCCCGCGAACCACTTCGCCTACCTGCTGTCCGAGGGCAGCGGCGCCAGGACCATCGGCGGCCTGCCGCACGACTCCGCCACCTGCAACGGGACCACGGTGAGCGGTATCGGCAACGCCAAGGTCGGCAAGATCTGGTACCGCGCACTGACCACCTACATGACCACCGGCACCACCTACGCGCAGGCCCGCACCGCGACGTTGAACGCGGCCACCGACCTGTACGGCGCGGCCAGCGCCGAGCGCACTGCCGTGGCGGCCGCCTGGTCCGCCGTCAGTGTCAACTGATTGATTGAACTTCGCCGGTCCTGTCCCACTGGGGCGGGCAGGACCGGCGATCCGTTGATCAACCCGGTCGCCGGTCTTACTGTCAGGAGATGGGTGGGGAACCCGGCGCGAGGTCCAGCCTGCGCGAGGCCAGACCTCTGTTGCTCGTCGTCGATGCGGATCCGCAGGACCTGGACCGGACCGAGACCGAGCTCGAACGAAGTTTCGGCGTCGACTTCAGGGTCCGCGGCGAACTCACCGCGTCGGCAGCCCTGGACTGCCTCCGGCTCGCCCACGACCTCGGCCAGCGGGTCGCCGTGGTGCTGGTCGACCACACCCTCGCGACCGAGCAGCGAGCCGGGATCCTCGACCTGGCCAGGACCCTGCATCCCGACGCACGTCGTGCCCTGCTGATCGAGTGGGGCGCCTGGGCCAAGCGGGACACCGCCGCCGCGATCCTGTCGGCGATGTCCGTCGGAGACATCAACTACTACGTGCTGAAGCCGTGGATCGCGCACGACGAACTGT
Source organism: Kribbella sp. (assembly GCF_035687465.1). NCBI lineage: Bacteria > Bacillati > Actinomycetota > Actinomycetes > Propionibacteriales > Kribbellaceae > Kribbella > Kribbella sp. The sequence goes on along the minus strand of NZ_DASRXP010000705.1, from coordinate 6,292 downwards.
TCCACCGCACTGTCGCGGAGTTCATCCAGGAGTGGTCGCGCAACGAGGTCGCGAACCTGCGCGAGGTCGTGGTCATCGCCGACGACCGATCGGCCCGTGGGCATGAAATCCGCAGTCTGCTGGCCCGGAACGGGATTCCGAGTGCCTTCCGGGCGAGCGGCTCGGACCTGGCAGACGCCGTACTGCGCTGGACCGGTGAGCCGGATCCCGGTGATGGCGTGCTGGTGTGGATGCCGGCGGTCGGGGGCGCCGTACTGCACGATCCGACCAACGCCGAGATCGCCGAAGCCTGGGGGGTTCCGACGACGCTTGCGGACCGCGAAGGCGAGTTCGACGTACTGGTGATCGGAGCCGGGCCCGGTGGACTGGCAGCCGCCGTGTACGCATCGTCCGAAGGCCTGCGGACCCTCGTCGTGGAACGGGAGTCGATCGGCGGGCAGGCCGGTACGAGTTCGCTGATCCGGAACTACCTGGGCTTCTCCCGCGGGATCAGCGGCTCGGAACTCGCTCAACGTGGTTACCAGCAGGCGTGGGTGTTCGGGGCACACTTCGTTCTGATGCGCGAGATCGTCGCGCTCGAACAGCGCGGTGACCGCTTCCACGCCGAGATCGGCGAGATCGGCGAGGTAACGACCAGGGCTGTCGTGCTGGCCACCGGGGTCTCGTACCGCCGACTGGGCGTCCCGGCGCTGGAGGCGCTCGCGGGAGCCGGCGTGTACTACGGCGCCAGCGTCTCGGAAGCCCACGGCCTGACCGGGCTCGACGCCTGCGTGGTCGGCGGCGGCAACTCCGCCGGGCAGGCCGTGCTCCACCTGGCTCGCTACTGCCGCCGGGTCACGCTGGTGATCCGTGCGGCCGACCTCGCCGCGAGCATGTCGAAGTACCTGATCGACGCCATCGAGGCGACGGACAATGTGACACTGCGACCGTCCAGCGAGATCGTCGACGGTGGCGGTGACGGGCGGCTCCAGGCCATCACGCTGCGAGACCGTCAGACGGGCGTCGAGGAATCGCTCCCGGTCGACGGCCTGTTCGTGATGATCGGCGCGGTACCAGGCACGGACTGGCTGCCGGACGACACCGCGCGGGACAAGCATGGCTTCGTGCTGGCCGGATCCGACGCCGGTGCCGACCCTCGCTGGGTCGGGCCCAGGCCCCCTCAACCGTTCGAGACGACGATCCCCGGGCTCTTCGCCATCGGCGACGTCCGTTCCGGCTCGGTCAAGCGCGTCGCCTCCGCTGTCGGCGAGGGCTCGGTGGTGGTCTCTCAGGTCCACACGTATCTGAAGGCACCCGATGCCTGAGCGACGGTTCGTGTACTCGCAGGGGATGCTCATCGCCACCGCACTGGTCCTCCTGGTGCCGGTCGCGGGCCTGGTCCTGTTGCTCCGCGAGCCACGGCTGGACGTGCACTGGGAACACCACCCGTCGCACTTCTGGTTGGTGCTGCTCACCGCGGGACTCAGCGCGGTACTGGCTCATGGCACGGGTGCCGCGGCGTTGCGGCGAGGGGATCCGCGGGTGCTGCTGGTCGCGCTCGCGTTCCTCGCCGCGGCCGGTTTTCTGGGGCTGCACGCACTGGCGACGCCCGGGGTGCTGCTCGACACGCCCAACGTCGGATTCGTGCTCGCGACACCGGTCGGAATCGCGCTCGGCTCGGTCTTCGCCTTCCTCTCCAGTCTGAAGCTGTCCGGCGGCCGGGCGATGCGTTGGGGGCGCTGGTTGCGGGCCGGGCTGCTCGGCCTGATGGTGCTGTGGGCGATTGCCTCGGTCGCGCGGCTGCCTCCGTTGCACAGCACCACGGTTCCCGAGGTCGCCGACGGAATCCTCACCACCCTCGCGGTGCCTACCATCGCGCTGTACGGCGTCGCGGCTGTCCGCTACCTGCTGCTGTGGCGGCAGCGACCGTCGTTGATGCTGCTCTCGATGATCGCCGCGTTCGTCCTGCTGGCCGAGGCGATGGTGGCGCTGGTCTACGCCCGCAACTGGGCTCTGTCGTGGTGGGAGTGGCACCTGCTCCTGCTTGCCGCCTTCGTTCTGGTGGTGGGCGGTGTGCGGATCCAGTGGTACGAGGAGCGGTACTCGGATCTCTACGTCGCCGACACCGTCTCGGGACGCCGGGACCTGAGCGTGCTGTTCGCGGACCTGCAGGGCTTCACCACGTTCTCCGAGAACCACGAGCCCGGCGAGGTCACCGCGATGCTCAACACGTTCTTCGAGGTCGTGGTGCCACCGGTGGTCCGGCGGCACGGCGGCGAGGTGGACCGGATCATCGGTGACGCGCTGATGGTCACCTTCAACAAGCGCGGGGACCAGCCCGACCACGCGGCCCGGGCAGCCGCGGCCGGGCTTGCCCTGCAGGAAGCCGCGGCCGCCGTCCAGGCCGCCAACCCCGGCTGGCCGCGGTTCAGGGTCGGCATCAACAGTGGGGTCGCTTCGGTCAGCCTCCTCGGTACCGAGGGCGGGCGGACGCACACGGTGATCGGCGACACGGTGAACGTCGCGTCCCGGATCGAGGGCAAGGCACCGGGAGGCGGCGTCGCCATCGGCCCCGGCACCTTGGCGCTGCTCCCCGGCGCCGTCACCGAGTCCCTCGGGCTGCTCGACCTGAAAGGTAAGGCCGAGCCCCTGGAGGTCTACCACCTGCTGGCCCTGCACCCCGATCCCGACAGCCGAGCCGCCCACCCGTAGGCGGGCGCGACGAAGGATCACCCCTGCCTTCGGCACTCACAGCCGCTGTTCATGTGCTGGGCCTTGGCGCGGCCATCACGGGGTGTGAGAATCCGCCCCATGTCTGCCCAGAACCGATCACGGCGCCGACTCGGCGCCCTCGTGATCACCTCCAGTCTCGTTGTATCCGGCGTCGCCGCGATCGCGGCCGTTCCGGCACTCGCTGCCTCCTCCACCGTGGTCATCACCGAGGTGTACGGCGGCGGCGGCAACTCCGGCGCTCCCTTCGCGAACGACTTCATCGAGCTGACGAACAACAGCAGCTCACCGGTCGACCTGACCGGCTGGTCGATCCAGTACGCGTCCTCCGCCGGCACCTCCTGGGCGAACAAGATCACCCTGACCGGATCGATCGCCCCGGGTGGCGTCTACCTCGCCCAGGGCGCGTCCGGCGGAGCCAACGGCCAGCCGCTGCCGGCCCCCGATGCCACCGGCAGTGTGAACATGTCCGCCGCCTCCGGCAAGGTCGCCCTGGTCACCTCCACCACCAGCCTCACCTGTACTACGGGCTGCGCCACGGCCGCCGGCGTCGTCGACTTCGTCGGATACGGAGCCGCCAACGACGCGGAGACCAGCCCGGCGCCGGGTCTCACGAACACCACCTCCGCCACCCGCAAGGTCCCGACCGAGGACGCCGACAACAACGCCGCCGAGTTCGAGGCGGTCAACCCGTCGCCGAAGACGCTGACGACGACTCCCCCGCCCGGACCGCCGGTGGACGCCAAGATCCACGACATCCAGGGCGCGGCGCACCTGTCCCCGCTGGCCGGCAAGCTCGTCGGCAACGTCACCGGCGTGGTGACCGCGAAGAGCACCAACGGCTTCTGGTTCCAAGACACCCAGCCGGACACCGACCCGGCGACGAGCGAAGGCGTCTTCGTCTTCACCAGTTCGGCCCCGACAGTCGCCGTCGGTGACGCCGTGACGGTGGAAGGCATGGTCGCCGAGTTCCGCCCTGGCGGGGCGGGTGGCACCGACAACCTGACCACCACGGAGATCACCAACCCGAAGATCACCGTGACCGGCACCGCGCCCGTGCCGGCCCCGACGATCGTCGGCCCAGGTGGCCGCGTACCACCCTCGACCGTGATCGACGACGACTCCACCGGTGACGTCGAGACCACCGGCACCTTCCAGCCGGCCACCGACGGTCTGGACTTCTGGGAGTCGCTGGAAGGCATGTGGCTGGGCATCAACCAGCCCGAGGTCACCGGTCCGCCCACGTCCTTCCGCGAACTCTCCGTCGTACCGGCCGGATCCGGGGTCCGGACGATCCGCGGTGGCATCGTGATCCAGAAGACGGACAGCAACCCCGAGCGGGTGCTGCTGGACGACCTGCTCGCCCCGATTCCCGACGCCAAGACCGGGGACAAGCTCGCCGGGGTCGTGACCGGCGTCCTCGACTACTCGTTCGGCAACTTCAAGTACCTCGTCACGCAGACCCCGACGGTGATCGACGGCAAGGTCCAGCGGGAGAAGACCACGCCCTCCTCTCTGCTGCAGGTCTCGGTCGCGACGTTCAACGTGGAGAACCTGGACCCGACCGACGGCGACGCCAAGTTCGACGGGCTGGCTCAGGCGGTGGTGAAGAACCTCGCCTCACCAGACAGCCTCGGCCTGGAGGAGGTGCAGGACAATGATGGCGCACTGAACTCAGGCAGCACTGGCGCTGACCTCACCCTGAACACCCTCGCGGCCGCGATCCGCAAGGCCGGCGGCCCGAAGTACGCGTGGCGCCAGATCGACCCCGTCGACGGCGCCGAGGGCGGCGAACCGGGCGGCAACATCCGGGTCGCGTTCATGTACCGCACCGACCGGCCGGTCAAGTTCGTCGACCGCGCGGGCGGAGGCACGACCACCCCCACCACCGTCGTCACCGACAAGTACGGCAAGGTCCACCTGAGCTCCTCGCCGGGCCGCATCGACCCGGCCAACCCGGCGTGGGCCGCTTCCCGCGTCCCGCTGGTGGGCGAGTTCACCTGGTTCGGCCAGAGCCTGTTCGTGGTGGTCAACCACTTCAGCTCCAAGGGTGGCGACGATCCGCTCTGGGGCCGGACGCAGCCGCCGGTACAGACCACAGCGGCAAAGCGTCACCAGCAGGCCGTGGCAGTGCGGACCTTCGCGGACCAGATCCTGGCCAAGGACCGGGGCGCGAACCTGATCGTGCTGGGTGACATCAACGACTTCGATTTCAGCCAGACGACCGACATCCTGGTCGGTTCCGGCAAGACCTCGCTGATCGACCTGCCGCGGACCCTGCCGGCCTCGCAGCGGTACAGCTACGTGTTCGAGGGGAACAGCCAGATCCTGGACCAGATCCTGATGTCGAAGAACCTGCAGCCGGCCTCGCAGTACGACATCGTGCACATGAACGCCGAGTTCCCCGACCAGATCAGCGATCACGACCCGCAGGTCGTCCGGGTGATCCCGCTGCCGTCCTGGTACCGGTGATCACGGCCCGCTTACGGGCGGGGGCCCGGGCGGGGTTTCGCTTGTCAAGGCGCCGATAATGGAGAGGAGCCGGATTCTGTGGAGTCCGGCTCCTCGACTGAGGAGGTCTTGCAAGTGACGGATAGCACCAAGCAGTACGCAGTACAGAAGTCTGACGACCAGTGGCGGGCGGAGCTGTCGCCGGCCGAGTTCCAGGTACTGCGCAAGGCGGGCACCGAGCGGCCCTTCACCGGCGAATACACCGACACCAAGACCGTCGGGGTCTACCGGTGCAAGGCGTGTAACGCGGAACTGTTCCGCAGCGAGACGAAGTTCGACTCGCACTGCGGCTGGCCGTCGTTCTTCGCGCCGCTGGCGGAGGACCGGGTGGAGTACATCGAGGACCACGACCTCGGCATGAAGCGCGTCGAGGTCCGCTGCGCCAACTGCGGCTCCCACCTCGGCCACGTCTTCGAGGGCGAGGGCTACGGCACCCCGACCGACCTCCGCTACTGCATCAACTCGGTCAGCCTGTCCCTGACCCCAGCGGAGTAGCAGGCGTCAGATCGGGGTGGCGAGGGCTACTGGGTTGCGGTCAGGGTCGAGGACGTAGGCCTGGCGTTCGCCCCAGGGCATGTTGGCGGGTTCCTGGAGTACTTCGTAGCCGGCCGCGCGGAAGGTTTCCACCTCGGCCCCGACGTCGTCGACGTACACGAAGAGTTCGAAGCGGGGCGCGGTGCCGACGGTGATACCGAGTTGGGCCTCGGGCCAGCTGGTGTCCGCGATGCCTAGGGACGAGTCGCCACGCTCGAGGCCGACATAGTGTGGGTCGCCCTCGAGCGGGAACTGGTAGACCGACTTGTAGCCGAGCAGTGCGTAGAACTCCACGGCCCGTCGCACGCTGCTCACGTAGAGCACCGGGAATGCCTTGCGCTGCATCCGATCAGGCCAGGTTCGCGACCAGGTCGCTGAGCTCGGTCCGCTTGCCCGTGTAGAACGGGACTTCCTCACGGACGTGCCGCCGGGCCGTGGACGCGCGCAGGTCGCGCATCAGGTCGACCATGCGGTGCAGCTCGTCAGCCTCGAACGCCAGCATCCACTCGTAGTCGCCGAGCGCGAACGAAGCCACCGT
>NZ_DASRXP010000704.1:0-51811 GCF_035687465.1 Kribbella sp. | reverse complement strand
CACGCCAGTTTTGACCCCACATGGCTGGGTACCAATCAAGGACCTAGTCCGTGGTTGTCAGGTAATCGGCAGAGACGGGCGGCCGACCACGGTCACAGGCGTCTATCCACAAGGACAACGGCCCGCGTACCGGCTGCACATCAGTGATGGCACGTCGATCCTGTGCGATCCAGATCATCTGTGGACTGTTCGTCCGAAGATCAGGGCGGATAAGAAACACCCCGAGATGTGGCGGACCTGGACAACGCAGCAGATGCGAGACCGCGGGCTCACACGGGCGAGCGGAGGTGCCAAGTATTACCTACCTCTTGTCGAGCCGGTGCGGTTCGAAGGGGTACTCCCGCCGGGTCGGGCAACTGACTCGACAACGGTCGCCGATGGCTTGGATACCAAACTCAGTGGACCAGTAGACCCATTGCCCATTGATCCGTATCTGCTGGGCGTACTTCTCGGCGACGGGTGCATCCGTCGAGGATCAATTGTCGTAACGACTGCCGAGCCGAGGGATCTCTTTCGGCTTCTTCGCCCTCTTCTGCCCGATGGTGTCGAGCCAAGGCAGAAGAGTGGCAGAGAATACGACTGGTACTTGACATCAGGGCTATCTGGTCCACGCAATCCACTTCCGGCACTGCTTCGCCGCATCGGACTGATGGGCTGTTCGTCTCTGACCAAGTTCGTCCCGGCGGAGTATTTGCTGGCGGACGTTGCATCACGTCGATCCCTTCTTGCAGGGCTACTTGACACTGATGGGTCCATCGACGCGAAGGGCATTGTCGAGTTCTCCAGCTCATCGCCTCAGCTGTCCGATGACTTCCGGTTCCTAGTGCAGTCCCTGGGTGGCACCGTCACCACCACACGGCGCGAGACGCTGCATGCGCCGTCGTACCGGTCCAACGTCCGTATGCCGGTCGAGGCGCCAGGGCCATTCCGGCTACCTCGCAAGAGTCAGCGGTGGGAAGATGCAGTGCTGCGAAGGCGCAGCGCCAGACCCGTCCGCGCCATCAAGGCGATCGAGCCGGAAGGTGAGATGGAGATGGTCTGCATCTCGGTTGCAGCAGCTGATGGACTGTTTGTCACCGACGAGTTCATCGTTACTCACAACACGACGTCTCGTGCGGTGCCCGCGATCTTGGATGCGCCGGGGGCGGTGATTGCTACTTCTAATAAGCGGGACATTGTGGATGCCACGCGGGATCCGCGGGCGGCGTACGGGCCGGTTTGGGTGTTTGACCCGCAGGAGGTCTGCGATGAGGAGCCGGAGTGGTGGTGGAACCCGCTCAGCTACGTCATTGATGAGGTGAAGGCGCGGCAGTTGGCTGAGCACTTCGTTGCGTCGCAGCGGTCCGAGGGTGCTCGCACGGATGCCTTTTTCGATGCCGCCGGCACCGATCTGCTGGCTGGTCTGCTGCTTGCCGCCGCGGTGGCTAAGCGCCCGATCACGCAGGTCTACAGCTGGTTGGCCGACCAACGGAACGACGAGCCCGAACGGATCCTGCGGAACACCCCTGGTCTCCAGCTGTCCGCGGACGCCCTGGCCGGTGTCATCAATGCGCCGGACAAGCAGCGGGCCGGCGTCTACGGCACCGCGCAGCAGAGCGCGCAGTTCCTGATCAACCGCAAGGTCACCCGCTGGGTCACCCCGCAGGCGCAGAACGACAACCGACCGCAGTTCAATCCGCACAAGTTCGTCCGCGAGGGCGGCACGCTGTACAGCCTGTCCAAGGAGGGCGCCGGTACTGCGGGCCCGCTGGTCACCGCTTTGACGGTGGCCGTGGTCGAAGCGGCCGAGGACTACGCGAGGACCTGCCCGCTCGGGCGGATGCCGAGCCCACTCGTCGGCGTACTGGACGAGGCGGCGAACGTCTGCCGCTGGAAGGACCTGCCGGACCTCTACAGCCACTTCGGCTCGCGCGGCATCGTGCTGATGACGATCCTGCAGTCGTGGGCCCAGGGGATGGAGTGCTGGGGCGAGCGCGGGATGGAGAAGCTCTGGTCCGCGGCGAACATCCGCGTGTACGGCGGTGGCGTGTCCGACGCGAACTTCCTCGAGCGGCTGAGCAAGCTGATCGGCGACTACGACATCACCTCGAACTCGGTGTCGTACAACAAGGGCGAGCGCGGTACCAGCAAGCAGACCCAGCGGCACCACATCATGGAGGTCTCGGACCTCGCCGCGCTGCCGCCCGGCAGGGCGGTCATCTTCCCGTCCGGCATCCCTGCGACGATGATCAAGACCGTGCCGTGGATGGCTCGCCCGGATGCGCACACGGTGAAGGCATCCTTCGCGCGGCACGATCCAGGGGCCGCCCAGTCGACCACGCCGCAAGGCGCGAACGCCTGGATCGCGGCCGGCCGGCCGCAGCCCGGCGTCCCGCCGGCACCGCCTCAGACCACCCCGGTCTGGGAGCAGAACAACAACGAGGAGCAACGTCGTGGATGGTGAGCAGGAGCTGTTCTATCCGCACGTCGCGGCCTTCGTCGAGGACCGGCTGGTCTACCTGTACAGCCGGCGCATCGGGCAGCAGTTCGTCTGGTGCCCGGAGTGGTACCGGCACGCCGAGGCGCTCAGCCGGCTCGACTCGATCTGGCGCGCCTGGGAGCACCTGCGGCTCGATCCCGCGACGGGGATGTCGGTCTGGTGGCGCGACCACGCGGACCCGCACATGATGGCGCTGCTCGATCCGGACGGGACGTTCGCGGCCTGCCGCGGGCAGCACAGTGAGTACCCCATCCCGCCGCTGCCGGTGGAGGAACCACCGTCCGGCCTCTTCTTCGACCAACGCCAGCCCAACCTCCGCGGAATCTGATCCGCCTACTTCGGTGCCTGGAAGCCGCCGATCTTCTGCTCGAGCAGTTCGGCCAGCCGCAGCGGGGTGCGGTCCTCGAACATCGGACCGATGAGCTGTACCCCCACCGGCAGGCCCTCGGGGGACCGACCCGCGGGTATGGCGGTGGCGGGCAGGCCGGGCATGGTGGCCAGGCCGGCCCAGACGAGCTGGTCGAGGTACGGGTACTCGACGCCGTCGATGTCGATGCGCCGTTCCATCAGATTGGGGTGGTGGTCGTGCGGGAACGCGGGCGTTGGCGTGATCGGGCACACCACGGCGTCGAACTCGGCGAACAGCTGCCGCCAGCCGTGGCGGTGGAGTTCGCGACGGTTGTTCGTCTCCATCCATTCCCCGTGGCTGAACACCATGGCGCGCAGCCGCGCAGCGTCCAGGCTCTGGTCGTCCGCGCGCAGTCCAGCGACGCGGTTCCGCAGCTGCTCGTGCGATTCGATCGGAAAACGCGCAGGGGTGCTCGAGATCAGCAGTTGCGTGTAGAGCGTCGCGGCCTCGGTCAGGTCGGGCAGCAGCCGACTGTGCCGTTCGACGCGGGCGCCGCCGTCGACAAGCGCGGCGGCCACCCGGTTCACGCCCGCCCGCACGGCGGACCCGGTCGGAATGAGCGGATGCTCGTCGAGGACCAAGACCCGGAAGTCGCGGAGCCGCTCGTGGCGCGCGGGAGGCAGCGTCACGTCGTACGCGACGCCGAGCGTCAGCGGGTCCGGCCCGGCCATGACGTCGAGCAGGAGCGTGAGGTCGCGGGCGGTGCGCGCCATCGGACCGACGACGGCGAGGTCGAGGTCGGACGGCAGTGCCGGCGCGGTCGGCGGGACCATGCCGCGGTTGGCCGCCAGCCCGAGGGTCGGCTTGTGTGCGTAGACGCCGCAGAAATGCGCGGGGGTGCGCAGCGAGCTGGCGATGTCGGTACCGATGGACAGCGCGCCGAACCCGCACGCCAGGGCCGCCGCCGACCCGCCGGAGGACCCGCCCGCCGTGCGGCCGTGATCCCACGGGTTGTTGGTGGTGCCGTAGATCTCGTTGAAGCTCTGGATATCTTGCAGCCCCAACGGCACATTGGTCTTACCGAGCACCACCGCGCCGGCAGCCTTGAGCCGCGACACCTGTACCGCGTCCTCGGGCGGCACATAGTTCCGGTACTGCGGCATGCCCCAGGTCGTGGGCAGCCTGGCAATGTTGTAGGACTCCTTGACCGTCACCGGAATACCGAGCAGAGGCCGGTCCTCGCCGCGGGCGCGCGCCTGGTCGGCACGGTGTGCGGCGGCCCGCGCACGGTCGAAGTCCGGCACACAGATCGCGTTGATCACCTTGTCGTCCCGCTCGATACGAGCGATCGCCTCGTCGGTCAGTTCCACCGAGGTCACTTCACCGGCACGCAACGCGGTCGCAAGCTCTTCGGCCGTCTGAAACTCTCTCTCCATGAACATGAATCCGACGCTATCGGCCTGCCTCAGAGGACATAAAATGCCGTTGCGCACAACGGGAAAGTCGAACGTGCCACCTTCATTGGCAAAGTCACTCGGCCTGCAAGCTCAGGAGACCTTCATCGGACGCCCGCGCGTACTTCGCGAGGCGCGTGGCTAGTGCCCCGTTGGAATCCGTTGGGGTTGCGCGCACTAGTCGCCGAGGCCGTAGTCCCTTAGTTCCTTGGTCTTGCGGCGTCGGAAGCGGAGGTTCTTCCGAGCGCGGGGCGCTGGCTTGGGAGGATTAAGCACCGCCTCGACGGCAGGCGGCTGTTCGGGTTCTTGAACCTGGGCGGCCTCCAGCCGGCGCTCGCGGGCGTCGGCGCTGTAGGTGTCGGCGGTGGCGTCGTCACGGTTCGCCCGATTGGTCTCGATGATCGCGGACGCCCGGTAGCGGTCGGCCTTGTTGCGGTCCGCGTCCGCCGCCGGGTCGTCCCGGCCGGCGGTTCCGGCGCGCAGTCTCACCTCGCGCGCAGTGTCTTGCCGCGAGAGCTGGGCTTCGCGCCGCGCTTCGCCCCGGTAACGGGCCCGGGTCTGGTCATCCGCGTGGGCCAACCGCAAGGCCTCCGCGACCTCAGCATCGGCGAGGTTCACGTCGTGGCGGCGGCGGGTGTCCTGGCGCTCCCGCTCGGCAAGGGCGTCCTGCTCGAGTTCGCCGCGGACGCGCAGTTCCTCCTCGGCCTCACGGATCGCCTCGTCGTTGGTGTCGGCCATGCCGCTCCTTCCGGTCGCGCTCAACCATGCCGCAAAACTGGGTCATTGCCGAGAGCCGGCCGCGGTCTCAGCGGACGGCGCCGGTGACCAGCCAATCGTCGCGGCGTTCCCGGGTCAGTAGGGTCAGCAGCCGCAGCAGCATGAACCCGCCGAACGCCCACCAGAGCGCGACCACCCCGCCATCGAACCACAGCACGCTGAGCGCCAGCGGCACGTACAGCACCAATGCGATCACGCCCGCGACCGCCAGGTACGGCCCGTCACCCGCGCCGATCAGTACGCCGTCCAGCACGAACACCACACCGTTGACGGGCTGCCAGATCGCAGCGATCAGCAGTACTGCGGCCAGCGTGCTGCGCACCTCTGGGTCAGTGGTGAACAAGGGCACGTAGAGATCCCGCAGACCCCACAATGCGAGCCCTCCAACGAATCCCGAGACCAGGCCCCACCACATCATCCGCCGGGTGATCGCCCTGGTCCCCTCTACATCACCCGCACCCAGCGCGCGACCCGTCAACGCCTGTGCGGCAATGGCGATCGCGTCCAGCGCAAGGGCGAGGAACGACCAGAGGGTGAAGGCGACCTGGTGCGCCGCGACGGACGTAGTACCGAGGGAGGTGGCTACGAAGGTCGCGAGAATGATTGCCACGCGCAACGTCAGGGTGCGGACGACCAGCGGTATGCCGGACTGTGCCGAGGCAAGGATGCCCGGGCGGTCGGGGCGCAGCTTGGCACCGTCTCGCCTTGCGCCGCGAACCACTACGACGACCAGGGCGATACCTGCTGCTGTCTGGGCGAGCACAGTGCCCAGTGCGGAGCCGGCGATGTTCAGATCGAGGCCGTAGACCAGGAAGAGGTTCAGCGCGATGTTGACCAGGTTCGCGGAGATCGCCACCACCATGGGGGTCTTGGTGTCCTGCAGACCACGCAGTACGCCGGTAGCCGCCAGCAGTAGGAGCATCGACGGGATGCCGAGGCAGGAGATGCGCAGGTAGGTGACGGCATAGTCCGCAACGTCCGGCGACGGGTCGAACGCGGCAATAGCCTGCGGAGCCAGTAGTAACCCGGCAATAGCCAGTACTACGCCCAGCAGCAGAGCCAGCCAGAGTCCGTCGATGCCCTGCGCGAGTGCTCCCCTGTGGTCACCAGCACCGATTCGCCGGGCCACGGCAGAGGTCGTCCCGTACGCCAGGAACACGCAGATCCCCACCAGCGTCTGCAGGATGGTCCCGGCGACCCCGAGCGCGGCTAGTTGCGGCGTACCGAGGTGGCCGACGATCGCCGAGTCGGCCAGCAGCATCAACGGCTCGGACACGAGCGCGAAGAACGCCGGCACCGCGAGCCGGAGAATCTCCCGGTCTTGCGCGTACCGGTCCCGGCCGCTCACGCGGCGGTTGTCGCCAGGTGAGGGCGCGGTCTGGCGCGGAGGCCGGGCGCCGGCCGGCTGGTCCTGAGCATGGGCCTCATTGTGCCTGGCAACCCCTGTGCACAGTCCACCGGACCTGGGGGTATCGAATCTTTTTCTTCTCCACAGTTGTGCGTAGACAAAACCGCAGGTCAGAGCGGGGTTGTGGAAGTTGGTCCACAGATATCCACAGGGATATACCCAACCTGTGCACACCCGATCACGGGGTTTCCCACAGGTGGTCCACACCCCCTGTGGACGACCGGCTACCGGGGTTCGGCGGGAGGGGCGTACGGTCGCGTGACTGACACCGTCCGCCCGCAGTCTCGGGGGCGAGTCCGCCTGCGGATGCTGCCAGCGAGAACTGTCGGTGAGTCCGTTTACGCTTCGAACAGGTGTTCGAACGCGGCCGGGGTCAGCGGTTGCGGGTGAATGCTGGTCAGCGGCGGACGAGGGAGGTCGGACGAGTGAGCGTTGCGGAGTTCCGCGGGGGGCAGGGCGGCGGCAACGAAGAGCGCAACCCGGAGATGGGCTTCGACCGCACGCCACCGCAGGATCTGGCGGCCGAGCAGTGTGTGCTCGGCGCGATGATGCTCAGCAAGGACGCGATCGCGGACGTCATCGAGACCCTGCGGGCCACGGACTTCTACCGGCCGGCGCACGAGGTCGTCTTCGACGCGATCACCGATCTGTACGCCCGCGGTGAGCCCGCCGACGCGATCACGGTCGCGGCCGAGCTCACCAAGCGTGGCGAGATGGCGCGGATCGGCGGCGCGCCGTACGTGCACACCCTGGTCGCCTCCGTCCCGCTGGCGGCGAACGCCGGGTACTACGCGCACATCGTCCGGGAGAAGGCGATCCTGCGCCGCCTGGTCGAGGCCGGCACCAAGATCGTCCAGATCGGCTACGCCGGCGAAGGCGACGTCGACGACGTGGTCGACCAGGCCCAGGCCGAGATCTACCAGGTCACCGAGAAGCGCGCCACCGAGGACTACGCCCCCCTGAAAGACATTATGGAGGGCGCCCTCGACGAGATCGAGGCCATCGACTCCCGCGGCGACGCCATGGTCGGCGTCCCCACCGGCTTCACCGACCTAGACGAACTGACCAACGGCCTCCACCCCGGCCAAATGATCATCATCGCGGCCAGGCCGGCTATGGGAAAGTCGACGCTGGGGCTGGATTTTGCTCGGTCGGCTTCGATCAAGCATGGGTTGACTTCTTGCATCTTCTCGCTGGAGATGAGCCGGAACGAGATCACCATGCGGTTGTTGTCGGCCGAGGCGAAGGTGCCGCTGCACCACATGCGCAACGGCAAGATGACGGACGAGGACTGGGCCCGGTTGGCCCGCAAGATGGGCGAGGTGTCGGAGGCACCGCTGTTCATCGACGACTCACCGAACCTCACCATGATGGAGATCCGAGCGAAGGCCCGCCGCCTCAAGCAGCGCCACGACCTCCGGCTGATCGTGATCGACTACCTCCAGCTGATGACGTCAGGCAAGAAGGTCGAATCCCGCCAACTCGAGGTCTCCGAGTTCTCCCGCTCCATCAAACTCCTCGCCAAAGAACTAGAGCTCCCCGTAGTAGCCATCTGCCAGCTGAACCGAGGCTCCGAACAACGCTCCGACAAACGCCCGATGGCCTCAGACCTTCGCGAATCGGGCTCGCTGGAGCAAGATGCTGACGTTGTTTTGCTGTTGCATCGGGAGGATGCGTACGAGCGGGAGTCGACTCGGCCGGGGGAGGCGGACTTCATTGTGGCCAAGCACCGCAACGGTCCTACGGCCGACGTGGTTGTTGCGTTCCAGGGGCATTACTCGCGGTTTGTTGACATGGCACATGACGGGTGAGTTGGTAGCCGCCGGCGGTCAGCTGAGAAGTCGCCTCTCGTCGAGGACAGAAGGTGGCCGCGGGTGTTCGTAGGTTGACCGCGCAGGTTCAACCGACGTTCATCGGAGGAAGCATGGAACATCGCCCGTTCTCGATCGAGCTGCCCCAGCGGGATCTCGACGATCTCAGGGGTCGGCTGGGCAGCACGCGGTGGCCGAACGAGCTGAAGCCGCGCGGCTGGGCGAGTGGGACCGAGCTGGGGTTCATGCAGGAGTTGACGCGCTACTGGCTCGACGAGTACGACTGGCGCGCGGTCGAGAAGAACCTGAATCGGTTCTCGCATTTCATCGCGAAGGCCCAGGGTCTCGACCTCCATTTCCTGCAGGAGAAGGCGGCGGGCGAGGGTGCGGTGCCGATCGTTCTGCTGCACGGCTGGTCGGACTCGTTCTACCGTTACGCGCATCTGATCGAGCGTCTGACCACCGGTACGGACGACGGCGGGGTCGTGTTCGATGTGGTCGTCCCGTCGTTGCCGGGATTCGACTTTTCGGCGCAACCGGGCGAAGGCCAGATCAGTGCGGGGTTCGCTGCCGCGAGCATCGCCGAGCTGATGGCGAGCCTCGGCTACGAGCGGTACCTTGTGCACGGTGGCGACTGGGGAAGCGCGGTGGCGCAGGAGATCGCCCGGAACCATCCGGACCGGGTGATGGGTCTGCACCTGACCGATGTGCCCTTCGGCAACATGTTCACGATCGACAAGGCCGAGGCGTCCGAGGCCGAGGTTGCGTTTATCGACGCGGTGGAGGCGTGGAGCAGCAAGGATGCCGCGTATGTCGCCATCCAGTCCACCAAACCGTTGACGTTGTCGTACGGGTTGAGCGACTCGCCGGTCGGTTTGGCCGCTTGGCTGATCGAGCACTTCGAGCGGTTGTCGGAGCGGCTGCCGGCGAGGGAGGACCTGGTCACGAACGTGATGCTCTACTGGTTCGGCAACACCATCCGCTCGTCGATCCGCTATTACAGCGAGGGCATGGACGGCGACTGGAGCGCGGGCGACGACGCGGACTGGGATGGGGCCGGCGATGCCGGTTCAACCGATGGCGACGGTACGGCGTGGGACGCGGCGGGTGCCGAGTGGCAGCAGCAGATCGCCGTGCCGACGGCATTCGCCTTGTTTCCCAAGGACATCGCGACTCCGCCGCGTGAGTACGCCGAACGGTTCTTCACCGTCACCAGGTTCACCGAGCTGGAGCACGGCGGCCACTTCGCGGCGCTCGAGGTTCCCGACCTGCTGGCTGCCGATCTGCGCGCCTTCGCGGCCGGGCTGAACTAGTCTGCAAGGTTCCCGCGGCCGGCCGGCCGCGGGAACCTGATCGAGTCCGCCCGCCACCGAGAGGACGCCGGAGTAGATGCCGATCATCGCCAGTCGCGCGCTCGGACGCGCCACCCTGGCTCGTCAGTCGTTGTTGGAGCGAGTCGCCACGGGACCCACGGAGATGGTCACCCAGCTGGTCGGACTGCAGGGGCAGGATCCCGATCCGCCCTACATCGGCCTCTGGAACCGGCTGGAAGGATTCCGGATCGAGGATCTGCAGGAGCGGCTGAACGACCGGACCATTGTCCGGGCGACCTTGTTCCGGGGCACCCAGCATCTGGTCACCGCGGCCGATTACCAGTGGCTGCACCCAGTACTACGCCCGATGCTGGAGCGGTGGCAGCGAACCAGTTTCGGGCGGGCGATTCCCGGCGTGGACGCCGCCGAGCTGGCGGCGACGGCCGAGGCGCTGCTGCGGGACAAGACCGTGACCCGGCCGGAGTTGGGGCGAGCCCTCGCCGAGAAATGGCCGCAAGGTGAGGTGGTCGCCCTGGCTCGTGCCGTCCAGGGCTTGGTGCCGGTGGTTCATCCGCCCCCTGATGGGCTGTGGCGCCGGCACGGGCCGTCCCATCTGAGGCTGGCCGGCGACTGGATCGGGTACTCAGGGCAACCTTCCGCGGGTGCGGACACCCTGTTGGTGCGGTACCTCGCCGCGTTCGGACCCGCTTCGGGTCGCGACCTCCAGGCCTGGAGTGGGCTGACCCGGCTGCGCGAGGTCGTCGACGGCCTTCGAGCCGAGCTGGTGTCGTTCACCAGCGCCGGCGGTGAGGAACTGTTCGACCTGCCCGACGCACCGCGTCCGGGCCCGGATGTCCCTTCCCCCGTGAGGTTTCTGCCGCCACTCGACAACGTGGTTCTCGCACACGTCGACCGCTCCCGGTTTGTCGAGGATCGGCTGCGGGGACGCCTTGTCACGGATGCACCCGTGCTGGTCGACGGCCTCATCCGGGGATTCTGGAAGGCGAAACGTCAGCAGAACCGGGTATGCCTGACGGTCGATGCTCCTGGCCGGTTCACCTCGGCTGAAAAGGAGCTGGTCGTGGCGGAGGGGGAGCGGCTGCTCGGCTTCACCGATCCCGAGGCGGAGAGTCAGGCCGTCGAGCTTCGTCTGTCCAGAGACTGATTGGCTGACCGCCGGTTGCGCGGGCGAGTCGGCCCGCGAGGACTCTGGCCCGTTCGATCAGTTCGGGTGGCTCGTGGATCGTGAACTCGAACCCGAAGGCCGCGATCCAGACGGCGAGATGGTCCAGGTCGTCCGAGCCGATCCACAGCCGGCAGGTTGAGTCGTCGATGGCCTCGACCCGTCCCAGCGAGGGCGGTACCTCGGCGACGACGTCCTCGGCCGTACCGACCATGGTCAGGACCGCCGCGTACCGGAACGAGCCGGATCCGACCCGGCGGCCGACGTACGCCGCGATGTCGTCGGACGGCAGCGGACGCGCCACGAATCGTTGCCCGATGACCCTTTCTGTGCCGATCCGGTCGGCCCGGAAGGTCCGCCAGTCCTGCCGCGCCAGATCCCAGCCCAGCAAGTACCAGCGGCGTCCACGATGGATCAGCCGGTAGGGCTCGACCTCACGCCGGGACTCGGTGCCGTCGACGACGTACCCGAAGCGGAGCCGGCGGAGATCGCGGATCGCGCCGGCGATCTCGGCCAGAGCCGCCGGGTCCACCGTCGGACCTGGGACCGGCGCGGACACGACGGCGTCGAAGGGCCGGAGCCGGTGCCGTAGTCGTGAGGGCATCAGCTGGTCGAGTTTGGCCAAGGCCCGCAGCGCTGTTTCGGCGATGTCGGTGGTGGCCGAGGCGGTCGCCGTCCGGAGGCTGATGGCCACGGCGACGGCTTCGTCGTCGTCCAGCAGCATCGGGGGAACGGTCGAGCAGGCGGCCAGGAGGTAGCCGCCACCGAGGCCGCCGAACGACTCGATCCGGTAGTCCAGCGTGCGGAGCTTGTCGATGTCACGCCGCAACGTCCGTGGGCTCACGCCCAGCTTGGCGGCGAGTTCGGTCCCAGGCCATCCGCGCCCCGACTGCAGCAACCCCAGCAGCCGAAGGAGCCGCGCCGAGGTTTCCAACATGCCGCCACCCTGGCAGGAGTCGCGGTCAGCTGCTGACCGCGACCTCTCTGCGGATCCGGCTCACCTTGGCTGCATCTCGACATTGGTGTAGAACACCGCCGCTGTTCATGTCGGCTCACTCTCGTCGGAGGTTAGAAGCTGTCGGCCGTGGAGCCAGAAGAGCAGCAGGAACGACGGCGTCACCACGACGAAGGCGAACACCGCCAGCACGACCAACGTGTCGAGCGTCGCGGTCGGTGCGCCGTTGCTGATGGTGAGGCTGGTTCCGGGAAGCATCGTCGGGTACTGCGCTATGCCCCATCCCCACACAACGGCGGCGACTCCGAGCCAGGCGACCTCACGCAGTCCGCGCAAACGCCGGGTGATGAGCATGCCAAGGGCAAGCACTCCGCAGACTCCGGCCAGGATCACCAGCGGCAGCGCTCGTCCGGTCAACCTATCGAACAGCAAACCGTTCGCGTCGCGCAGATGAACCAGCGTGGCCACGGAGACCAGGCCCGTGGCGGTGCCGGCGACCTGAGCCCGGTGGACGAAGTAGGTCTGGAGTTCCAGGTCGTGCCGCCGCCCGGCCTCCCAGACCAAGTAGACGGCCGCAAGGTAAGCACAAGCCCCGACAAACAAGATTCCGCAGAGAATCGACGTGGCACTGGTCCAGCTAGCCGGGTCGGAGCTAGTCGCATCGGCCTGTACTGCGCCCGTCGCGATACCGCCAACGACACATCCCATGAAGAACGGCGTCAGCACAGAACTCAAGGCGAAGGTCGCTCCCAGCGCCCGGCGCCCGCCCAGACCGAGCGTCTCCTTGGAGAAGGCGAACGCGGCTCCCCGGAGCACGATGCCGAGAGCGGCGAGCCACAGCGGCACGGCATCGGCCGACATGACCGCGGAGAAGGCCTTCGGGTACCCGGTCCAGAAGAGGACCAGCGCGAAGATCAGCCAGACGTGATTCGACTCCCAGACAGGGGTGATGGAGTCTTCGATCAGTTTCCGCGGCCGTTGTCCCGCGACATCACCGCCGGCCAGGAGATTCCAGAATCCGGCGCCGAAGTCCGCGCCGCCGAAGGTCGCGTAGGCCGTGATGACCGCCAGCAGTACACAGCCCACCACAGTCGCGATCATCGGCGTCGCCTCCAGACCGGTTGAAGGGCTCGCTCAGCCACCGGACCGCGGATGTCGGGGCTGTCCGCAGCTCTCCACCGCCGGGACATCGCACGCAGCAGCATGATCGCGCCGATGCCCAGGCCGGCGTAGACGATCACGATCGCGGTGAGAGCCGGCGTGACGTTGTTGGCGGTCACCGCGTCCGCGGTCTTCAAGTACCCGTAGACGACCCAGGGTTGGCGCCCGATCTCCGTGACGATCCAGCCGCATTCCATCGCGAGTACTGCGGCCGGCCCGCCAAGTAGTCCGAGCCGCCAGAAGAGCCGGGTGTTCGGCAGTGTTCGACGGCGCCAGTACGCCACGAGAAACCACAGAGCCAGTAGCAACAACAGACTCCCGATCCCGACCATGGCGTCGAAGCAGAGATGGAGCAGCGTCACCGCCGGTGGACGGAGCTCGGCCGGAACACTCTCCCAGCCGATCACCTTGGTGCCCGGCGAGAATCCGACCAGCAACGAGTCCATGCTCGGGATCCGGAGAGCTCCGTACACGTGGCCGTTGACGTAGATGCCACCCAGGTACTCCGGTACGTGGGTGCCGGTGGTCTCGACGTACTCGATGGCGGCGAACTTCGTCGGCTGGTCAGCGGCAACCGCCCGGGCGGCTGTGTCACCGACGATCAGTTGCACAGGAGTGAGGACCGCCGCCACGGCGAAGGGGATCGCGAAGCCGGTGAAGTGGTAGCGGTCCCGCCGTCCCCGCAGGATGCCCGCCGCATAGATCGAGGCCGCGAGGAACCCGGAGACCATGTAGGCGGCGAGAATCATGTGCGGGGTCTCGTACGCCGAGGCGTGGTTGAAGAAGACCTGCCACGGTTCGATCTGTGTGACCTGGCCATTGACGACCTGGAAGCCTTCCGGCTGGTTCATCCAGGCGTTGACGGCGACGACCGACATCGCGCCACCGATGCCACTGACCGCGATCGGTACGCCGGTCCAGAAGTGCTTCCAGCCGCTGAGGCGTCCCCAGCCGTAGATGTAGATCGCGGTGAACACCGCCTCCAGCAGGAAGAAGACACCCTCGAACCCGAACGGCATCCCGAGGACGGCGCCGTACTCGCGCATCAGACCGGGCCACAGCAGCCCCATCTCGAAGGACAGCACGGTGCCGGTGACCGTCCCGACCGCGACGAGGACGCCGAGTGCCCGGGACCACCGCTGGGCAAGTAGCAAGGCCACAGAGTTGTGCCGCTTCAAGCCGATGTACTCCGCGAGCAACACGATCGTCGGCATCGCGATCCCGATGCAGGCGAGGATGATGTGGAAGCCGAGCGTCGCGCCCATCTGCACCCGCGCGGGTGCATCACCCCCGGACGCAGTCAGCAGCGCCGAGCCCGCGACACTCACGTCTACTGGTCCGGGGAGGTCGGCCTGACCGGCGCCATTTCCTCCAGTACCCGATAGAGGACTGCGATGTCGCGGTGTTCGTACCCCGCGGCGCGGGCGGCATCGAGCAGGTGGTCGGCGAGAGTTGTTGAGGGCAACGGCGACCGCAGTTCGGTCCCGAGATCGAGGGCGAGCCGGAGATCCTTCTGCATCAGGCCGACGTCGAACCAGGCCTCGTCCGGCAGGTCAAGGACGAACTGTTCGCGGGCCTTCAGTGCCGGGGAGCCGATCCCGCTCTGCACCATCAGATCCGCTGCGAGCTTCTGGTCGATGCCGGCGCGGGCTGCCAGCTGCAGGCCCTCGGAGAACGCCACGAGCTGCGCGGCCAGGTTGATGTTGATCGCGAGTTTGAGTGCCAGTCCCAGCCCGTGGTCGCCGACGTAGGCCGGGGTGCCGAACTCACGCAGTACTGCGTCGACGTGGGCGAAGGCGCTCTCGTCACCGCCGACCAGGATCATCAGCGTTCCCGCCTGTGCCTGCGGAAAGCTGCCGGAGACCGGAGCATCGAGCATGGCCGCTTCCAGTGCCTCCGCCTGGGCAGCGAGCCGGCGGTTCACCCGCGGGCTGACCGTGCTCATCTCGATCCAGATCTTCCCGGCGCCGAGCCCGGCCAGGATCCCGTCGGGACCTGAGGCGATCTCGTTGAGGACGTCGTCATCGGGGACGGAGGTGATGACGATCTCGCTGGCTTCGGCAACCTCCCTCGGCGTCTGGTGCCAGGGCAGACCGTCGAGGGCGTCCGAACGCGCGCGCTCCTTGTTCCTGGCCAGGCCGTGGACGTGATGTCCGGCATCGAGCAGACGGGCTGCCATCGGGCCACCCATGTGCCCAAGGCCGATGAAGCCGATCTTCTTCCTTGTCGTGGCCGCCATCTCGTCTCCTCATTTCGGACTGCTCAGGTCAGGGGGCGCTGACGGCACGCATCAGGTCGAGGGCGCGGGTCAGGTCGTTGAGGCCGATCCGGCCGTCGACGGAGGTGGTGCGGGCCCAGAACTCGAGGTCCGCGGCGGCCGCGATAACAGCCATCCGGCTGGCCAGCTCCGGGGTCAACTCCTGCTCGGCGTCCATGGTGCTGATCCTTCGTAGAGGGGTTCAGGTAGGAGTCCAGCGTCGCGCGCCGCGCAGGGACAGACATCGCTGGTAGTGGTGGTCCTGCCCGGCGGCTGACTGCAGGCAGAGATACCTGCTGGCAGGGTGGCGGAGCGCGAAACCCCGGTCGGCGCATCGGCCTCATCACTGCCTGACCAGTACTACGAACGCGGCCGGCCCGGGTCGATCCGCGGGTACCCGGTGGTCCGGAGTACCTCGGTGATGTCGTAGAGCGACGTCGGCCCGGCGTCGGCGTACCCGGAGAGATCGAGCTGGTTGCTGCGGGCCCCTAATGTGGCAGCCAGTGCGTCCCGGACGGGGAGCGGGCTCGGCATCCAAGCGGCGACCGCGTTCCAGCGGCGGAATCCGGGCCCGAACTCGACTGCCTTCTCGAGAATCCCCAGCACGTCCTGCACCGCGATCGTGGCCAGGCTGCAGAACGGAACGTCGATCCGGCCAAGCGCTTCCGCGGAGACGGATGGGGTTCCTTCGGGCACGACGACGCCGAGGCGGAGTACCGTCATCGCGAGGTCGGGATCGAGTCGCTGGAGGTAGGCGCAGACCTCCTCCATCATGGCCTTCGACAGCCCGTACGCGTCGCGGGCGTCGCACGGATGGTCGGCCGGGATCGGGAGTTGCCGCGGTACGAACTCAGGTGACAGGCATCCGGTCGCCGCGATCGAACTGGCGACGACGAACCGCCTCACCCCGCGGTCCACGAGGTACCGCAGCAGCCGCCGCGTACCGACCACATTCACAGCCAGCCCGGCCTCCTCCGTGGTCCCACCGGTCACGGCAGCCAGATGCACGACGGCATCGATCGGATACCCGTCCAACCGCGCAAGGTCGTCGACCGAGGTGAAGTCGCCCTGGACCTCCGAAATCCCAGGCAATGCATCACCACTCGGCGCTCGCCGGGCAAGGGCGATCACCTTGTGCTGCTCGGAGAGCCGACGGATCAGGCGTGATCCGACGAACCCTGAAGCGCCGGTGACCAGAATGGCCGCCATCTCAGCTCCCGTCGTCCGTCAGCTTGAAGACTAGCCATGTGATCTAGCCCTCACCCGGTGGTCTGCCGCAGTGCGACGACACAGGGTGGAGCCATGAACAAGGAACACCTCGCCCTGTGCTCTTCCGAAGGATGGATGACCTATCTCGGCACCCAGGTGGTGCCCTGGGCGATGGAACGGGTACCGCTCGGAGGTGAGCTGCTCGAGGTCGGTCCCGGTCCGGGCGCCGCGACCCGGGTACTGCGCGACCACTTCAGCGTGACCGCGATCGAGTACGACCCGGATCTCGCCGCGAAACTGATGGACGCGTACGCCGGCGACCCCGCAGTACGGGTCCGGCAAGGGGATGCGACGCAGCTCGACGAACCGGATGCGAAGTACGACGCGGCGGCGTGTTTCACGATGCTGCACCACATCCCGTCGCAGGCCGAGCAGGATCAGGTGTTCGCCGAGGTGGCTCGCGTACTGCGGCCGGGTGGCGTCTTCTTCGGCGTCGACAGCCTCGCCGGACCGGGGTTCTACCGCCTGCACGAGGGTGACATCTGCGTACCGGTCGACCCCGCGACCCTGGCCGAACGCCTGGAGGCAGCGGGTTTCGTCGATGTGGAGATCGCCGTCCGTGCCGAGGGGGTGCACTGGGTCTGCTCGACGCCGGAGCCGAACGGCGCGCGGGTGCAGGTGAAGCAGCCGTTCCTCAACACCTATGACACCGACGACTTCCGGCAGGGCATCGTCAACGACTGGGTTCCGCAACTGCTCGAGGTGACCGGGCTCGGGGACGATCCGCTGCACCTCGACGCCGGACCGACCGATGCCGCGGCGCCTTTGCGTGCTGCGGCCCCCCGGTTGACCATCGCGCAGTTCGACCCGACGTTCACGCCGGAGATCGCCGCGCGCTTCGCGGACAACGCCGCGGTCGAGGTGCTCGATGTCGATCCGACCTACCTGCCGTTCCCGGACGACCGCTTCAGCGCGGCGACGATCTTTCTCTCCTTGATGCACCTGCGCTCCACCCGCACCCAGGACGCCGTACTGCGTGAGTTGGTGCGCGTGCTCCGGCCAGGTGCGACCTTCGTCGGGCTGAATGCGATCGACGGCGGTCACTTCCGCGGCATGAACGCCCACGACCGGGCGGTCCCGATCGACCCGCTCACCTTCGCCGCCCGGCTGGAGCGGGCCGGCTTCGTCAACCCACGGATCGACTACTGGTCGTTCCCCCGCTTCTCAGCGCAAGCCCCACTCACAAGGCAGCGGTGACATCGATCTCCACGAGCTGCCCGGGAAAGCCGAGCTGCGCGACCCCGAGCAACGTACTGGCGGTCGTGAAGGCCGGTGCTAGCGGCGACTCGTTCAACTGCGTCCAGACCGCACTGAGCTCCTCGCGATCAGCGCTCACCACATAGATGACAGTCCGCACCACGTCCTCCGGCCGAGCCTGAGCCGATCCCAGCGCGACCAGGATGTTCCGGATCACCTGACTGGTCTGCCCCTCCAGCCCTCCAGCAGCCAGGTCCCCAGCCGAATCCAGCGGACATTGCCCGGCAAGAAAAACCAACTGATCGAAGGCCTCGACCTTCGTCACATGGTGATACCCAGGCGTCTCATGCAAACTCGAAGGATTACTACGCTCAACAATCACCCCCCGAGCCAACGCCACCACCGCACCCGGGTCAATCGGGTTTCTCGTTGTTCCACATCCGGAAGAGGATGCAGCGGCCGCTCTGGTCGAACGTCACCGTCCACAGGTTGGTGAACGTGCCGAGCTCCTTGTAGACACCGGTACCGCCGATCGCCGCGGTGTCGCCGGTGATCATCAGGATCGACCAGTCGAAGTCCCAGCCGCCCTGCTGCCAGTCCTGCCGGCTGAGCCAGCCCTCGACGATCGCGTCCCGCCCGATCCAGTCGGTCCGGTAAGGCCACTCGTGGTACTCGGCCTTGGGTGCGAACAGCGGCTTGATGTCCTTCGCCGCACCGGTCCGCCAAGCGTGCACGTAGCCCTCGACCCATTCCTTGACCTGCTGCTCGGTGACCATGCCGCTCACCCCTGCACCGTCGGACGGATCACGATCTCGTTCACGTCGACCTCCAGCGGCTGGGTGATCGCGTAGTTGATCGCGTCGGCGATGGCCTCCGGCGGGATCGCCACCTTCATCTGTTCCTCGACCGCCGCTCGGACGTCAGGGTCGCTGATGCCATCGCTCAGCTCGCTGCGGGTCAGCCCCGGGGTCACCACCGTGACCCGCAGGTCGCGGCTCTCCTGCCGGAGTCCCTCGGAGAGTGCGCGGACGGCGAACTTGGTGGCGCTGTAGACGGCCGCGGTCGGATCGACCCGCAGCCCGGACACGGACGAGATGTTCACGATGTGACCCGCGCCCTGCTGCCGCATGATCGGCAGCACCGCCGCGATCCCGTACAGCACGCCGCGCAGGTTCACGTCGATCATCTGGTTCCACTCGTCGACCTTCAGATCCCCTAGCGGCGACAGCGGCATCACGCCCGCGTTGTTGACCAGCACATCGACCCGCCCGTACTGCGCGTGCGCTGCCGCGACGAAGTCGGTCATGCTCTCCAGGCTCGTCACATCCAGCACCTGGTGGCCGGTACCGAGTTCCTTGCCGAGGGCAGCGATCCGGTCGATCCGCCGGGCACCGAGGAAGACCTGGTGGCCCGCAGCGGTCAGCCGGCGGGCCGTTGCTTCACCGATCCCGCTGCTCGCGCCGGTGATCAAGACAACCTTGTTGTTCATGACACCGAGCATGCTGCGCCGCCCTCCGCTGTGGCAGGCCGAGTCTTCCTGGGTGCAGCACACCTAGGATCAAAGGGTTCTTCCTAGGGTTGCGGCACCTAGGATCGATGATGTGACTGATGAGCTGGGCGAGTTCCTGAGGGCGCGGCGGTCGCAGCTGAGCCCGGGGGAGGTGGGCATCCGGAGTGCGGGTGCGCGCCGGGTGACCGGACTGCGCCGCGAAGAGGTCGCCGTACTCGCCGGGGTCAGCGTGGACTACTACACCCGCCTCGAGCAGGGCCGGGAGCGGAATCCGTCGGGCCAGGTCGTCGACGCGATCGCGCGGGCCCTCCAGTTCGACGACGACGCTCGTTTGCACGCCTACCGTCTCGCCGGGCTGTTGCCCAAGCCGATAGCCGCGAAGGATGAGATCGACCCTGCTCTGCTGCAGTTGATGGACGCCTTCCCCACAGCCGTTGCCTACGTCATCAACCGACGCCTCGAGGTACTGGCCGCGAACCCGCTGGCGGACGCGCTGCTCTCCTCACTCGTGGATCCACGCAACATGCTGCAGACGCTCTTCCATGATCCCGCCGCTCGGGAACTGTTCGCGGACTGGCCGGACGTAGCCCGTGATTCGGTCGAGGCGTTGCGGCTGGCCTCGGGGGAGGACCCGGACGTCACCGCGATGGTCGAGGAACTCCTTGCCAGCAGCAAGGAATTCGCCGACCTCTGGCAGCAGCACGGGGTCAGCAACCTGGGCAGCCGGTCGAAGACCTTCAACCACCCGGAGGTCGGCCGGATCACCCTGACCTACCAGAACTTCGACGTCCAGGGCACCCCCGGCCAGTACCTCCTGGTCGGAACCGCGGCTCCCGGCAGTACTGATGCGGATTCTCTTGCCCTCCTGGGATCCCTGCACGCGCAAGGTGTGAAGCGAAGTACCTGAAGAACCACCGCGGCCCTGGGACGAAGGATCGTCTCAGGGCCGGGTGCGCAGTACGCGTCGAGCCGCGTGGCCGTACTGCGGGTAGTGCACGACAGGTGCGTCGTACGGGTCAGGCGACGAGTCGCTCCTCCGTGGAGGTGGAGAAGAGGTGGAGCTTGTCCGCGTCGGGGGCGAGATGCACGACCCCGCCCTTCTCGCTGTGCAGCCGGGTGCCGATCCGGGCGATGATCTGCTGGTTCACGCTCGTGTGCTCCGCGTTGCCGTAGAGATAGGCATCGGAACCGAGTTCCTCGATCACGGAGACCTTGACCGGCAGGCCTTCGTCGGCCAGGTGGAACGCCTCTGGCCGGATGCCGAGCATGAGGGTGTTGTCGTCGCCCGCCTTGGCGAGGATGTCACGCGCGATCGGCACCACGTAGTCGCCGATCTTGGCGCCACCGTCGACGATCTCCGCCTCGATCAGGTTCATCGCCGGTGAGCCGATGAAGCCGGCCACGAACAGGTTCTTCGGGCCGTCGTACAGATTCAGCGGGGTGTCGACCTGCTGCAGCAGACCGTCCTTCAGCACGGCGACCCGGTCGCCCATCGTCATGGCCTCGATCTGGTCGTGCGTGACATAGACCGTGGTGACGCCCAGCCGGTGCTGCAGCTCGGCGATCTGGGTGCGGGTCTGGACCCGGAGCTTGGCGTCGAGGTTCGACAGTGGTTCGTCCATCAGGAAGACCTGCGGGTCACGGACGATCGCGCGGCCCATCGCGACGCGCTGACGCTGACCACCGGACAGCGCCTTCGGCTTGCGGTCGAGGTACTCCTCGAGACCGAGCAGCTTGGCGGCGTCCTGGACGCGCTTGGCCCGCTCTTCCTTGTGCAGTCCCTGCATCTTCAGTGCGAAGCCCATGTTGTCCGCGACCGACATGTGCGGGTAGAGGGCGTAGTTCTGGAACACCATCGCGATGTCGCGCTCTTTCGGCGGACGGTGCGTGACGTCCTTCTCACCGATGTAGATGGATCCCTCGTTGACCTCTTCGAGGCCGGCCAGCATCCGCAGCGCGGTCGACTTGCCGGAGCCCGACGGGCCGACCAGCACCATGAACTCGCCGTCTTCGATGTCCAGGTCGAGCTTGTCGACAGCTGGCGCCTCGGTTCCGGGATACACCCGGGTGGCTCCCTTGAACGAAACAGTGGCCATCTCGTACTCCCTTTCCTCCGCCGGCAGGAACGTGCCGGACGATCCGTAGCAAAGGCTCCCAGGGTTTGGGTGTCTGGACCGATCGTACTTCGCTTTGGTGATGCATCAACAAAGGTTGCCGTGGCAGCAATCGGCCCGCACTAGTAATAGGCGCCGTCGGCGTGGATGGCATCCATCATCAGGTCGAGCAGGGCTGACACCGCCCGGCTCGGCAGCTTGCCACTCAAGGTGATCGCGGACAGCGTCCAGGTCAGCTCGGGACTGGTGAGCCGCAACGTGGTCACGCCCTCCAGCTTCTGCTCATCCAGCGTCGGTACTACGGCAACGCCCAACCCCGCGCGAACGTAGTCCGGCACTGTGGGCAGATCGGGGACCTCCACCTGCACCCGGCGTGGTTTCCCGGCGTTGTCGAAAGCGCGATCCACCTCGGTCCGGTTGCCGAATCCGCGCAGCAGGTCCACGAACCTCTCCCCGGCCAACTCGGTCAGCCTGACCTCTGACCGCCCGGCCAGTCGATGGTTCGACGGCACCATCACGACGAACGGCACGCTCGCGAGTTCCCTCGCCTCCAGGCCGCTCAGCTCTCCCCGGCTCAGCCCGACGAGAGCCACGTCGAGCCGGCCGTGCCGGACATCGTCCGCCAGCCCGCTCGACCCGGTCGGCGACGTGGTCACCTGGACCTCGACCAATGGGTACCGCTGGTGGAACGCACCGACCAGTACAGCCAGATCCAGCAGACCGAGCCGTGCCAGGGTGCCGATCCGCAGATTGCCGCGCAGGCCGGTCGAGGTCTCCTCGACCACGGCCCGGGCCCGGTCGAGCGCCTCGAGGGCGGCCTTCGCCTCGGGCAGGAGAGCTTCCCCGGCGGCGGACAGACTCACCTGGCGGGTGGACCGGTCGAACAGTGTCGTTTTCAGATCCGCCTCCAGGGCCCGGATCGCGGCCGAGATGGTCGACTGGACGGTGAACATCCGCTGGGCCGCGCGGGTGAAGCTCAGCTCCTCGGCCACCGCGACGAAGTACTCCAGCTGTCTCGTGTCCATGGCGGCAATTATCGATCCTCTCGATAAGACAACTCAAGAACATTCGTTGGACTCGATGGATCTCCACAGCCAAGCTGGACGTATGACAACAGCGACGGAGCTTCGGACAGTCCAGGCCGCCGGCTCCCGGGTACGGTTCACGCACGGCGCGGGCTTCTGGGTGATCGCCGCGGCCTTCCTCATCACGATGGCGTTCTCCACCGTGCCGACCCCGCTCTACGCGCTCTATCAGCAGCGCGACGGTTTCTCGGCGTTCATGATCACGGTCGTCTTCGCCACCTACGCGGTCGGCGTGATGGCCAGCCTGTACCTCGCGGGCCACATCAGCGACTGGCTCGGCCGTCGCCGGGTCGCCTTGCTAGCAGTGCTCGTTGAGGCGATCTCTGCGGTGATCTTCCTGGTCTGGAAGGACATCCCCGGGCTGCTGCTGGCGCGCTTCGTCTGTGGTGTCGGGATCGGCATGCTGACCGCGACCGCGACGGCTCACCTCTCCGAGTTGCGGCGGATCGCCCGGCCCGCGGAGGACGGCAGCCGGTCCGCGCTCATCTCGAGCATGGTGAACCTCGGTGGGCTCGCGTTCGGACCACTTGTCGGCGGGTTGCTGGCGCAGTACGGATCGCTGCCGTTGGATCGGCCGTACGAGGTGTTCCTGGTGCTGTTGCTGCTGAGCGCGATCGGGATCGCGCTGGTGCCGGAGACTGTGGAGCGCGCCGAGGAGCGTCCGGCGTACCGGCCGCAGCGAGTCGCGCTGCCGGCTGCCGCCAAGCCACTGTTCTTCGCCTCCGCCGGCGGCGCGTTTGGCGCCTTCGCGATCTTCGGTCTGTTCACTTCGCTGGCTCCGACGTTCCTGGCCGGCACGCTGCACGAGACGTCGCGGTTGGTTGCCGGGGTGGTGACGTTCGTGGTGTTCGCCGCAGGTGCGGTGAGCCAGGCGCTGTTCGTGCGCCTGAGTCGACAGCGCCAGTTGGGGCTTGGCATCGCGCTGATGTCGGTCGGTCTGGTCGCAGTAGCTGTCGGCGGCCTGCTGCCGAACCTGTGGTTGTTCGTCCTTGGTGGGGTGGCGGCGGGGGCCGGCGTCGGTCTGGTCTTCCGTGCCGCTGTCGCGACCGTCGCTTCCCTGGCCGACGCCGGTTCGCGAGGCGAGGTGCTCGCCGCACTCTTCCTCACCGCGTACGCCGGACTCGCGGTACCGGTCCTCGCCATCGGAGTCGGGATCATCCTGATCCCGGACCAGCTGGCGCTGCTCATCTTCTCCGCCATCATCCTGGTCCTGGTCAACATCGCCGGCTTCCGGATGCTGCACGCAAACGCCCGCTAGGCCGGCGAGGCGGGCGCGGCCATGCACCTCGAGGTCGGACCGTACTCCGGGGTGTGGGCGTGCGAGGGCGGGCGGCTCTACTTCGACAGCACCTCGGGGTGCTACTGGGCGATCGACCGCAATCACCCGCCGGGCTGGTACTTCATCATCTACTCGTAGGCGACCCGCGCGGGTTAGGCGGCCGCGGCGCGGCGGTGGGCGGTGGGGCTGGTGCCGCGGACTCGTTTGAAGGCGACGCTGAGGGCGAAGGCGTTCGCGTAGCCGACCCGGCGGGCGATCGTCTCGACCGTGTCGGTGGTCTCGCGGAGCAGGTCCGCCGCCAGAGTGATCCGCCAACCGGTGAGGTACGACATCGGGGCTTCGCCAACCAGGGCAGTGAAGCGGCGGGCCAGGCTTGCTCGCGATACCCGGGTGCGATCGGCCAGTTCGACAACGCTCCACGGATGCGCCGGATCTTCGTGCAGCAGGCGCAATGCGAGACCGACGACCGGATCACTCTGTGCCTGGTACCAGCCCGGGGCGTGCGACTCGGGCCGGGCGAACCAGGCGCGCAACGTGGTGATCAGCGCCAGGTCGAGCCACCGGTCGAGCACGCTCTGCTGGCCCGGCTCGTCGCGCTGGATCTCCCCCAGCACGATCTCCATCACCGGCCCGGCCACGTCCGCAGCCGGCACCACCAGCACCGGGGGCAATGCTGTCAGCAGTCGCCGGCTGACGTCGCCCTCCAGCTGATAGGTGCCGCTGACAACCATCGCCTCACCGTCCGGACGGGCGCCATAGGTGCGGACGCCGAGCCGGGCGCTGTAGTCGATAGGCGCCCCAGGCAACGGTTCGCAGATGCCGCCAGGGTGGATCCGCAAAATGGGTTCGGTTCCCGGTGCGTCCGCGACGACGTACGGCTCGGCTCCGCGGAGGACGGCGACGTCACCCTGCTCCATCCGGGCCGGCTCGAGGCCGTCCCGGAGGATCCACGCGGAGCCGCGGACCAGGGTCGCGAGCGCCAGCGGCGCCTCGTCGACGATGTGCACGCCCCAGGGCGGATCCAGGATGGTCAGGTTGAACACGCCGCCACGCGCGCGGGTGCCGGCCAGCAGGTCATCGAGGACGTCCATATCCGTCACTCTACCCCGGTGAGACGTTCGAACATGGAACTGCGGCGGACAACCATGGTTTGTCTCATTCGTTCACGGTGAACTAGAGCCATGACAACGACACCGATTCTCATCCTGGGTGGTAAGGGCAAGACCGGACGCCGAGTGGTCGAGCAGCTCGACGCTCGCGGGATCCCGGTCCGGCTGGCTTCGCGATCGAGCGAGCAGCGATTCGACTGGTACGACGAGGGCAGCTGGGACGGCGCGGTCGCCGGGATCGACACGGCGTACCTGGCTCCGCCGGTCGGACCGACCGGACTCGAGCAGGCCGGCAAGTTCATCAAGCAGGCGGCGGCTGAGGGTCTTCGCCGGGTGGTCCTGCTGTCCGGCCGCGGCGTCGGCAGCCCGGACCGCGAGTTCGCCGTCTACGAGAGCAGCGTCGCGCTGGAGCACGCGGTCCAGGACAGCGGCGCCGACTGGACCATCATCCGGCCCGCGTGGTTCATGCAGGGATTCAGCGAGGACTGGCTCCACGACCACGTCATGGCCGGCGAGCTCCGCTTGTCCGCCGCTGACGGCGGCGAGGCCTGGATCGACACCAACGACATCGGCGACGTGATGACAGCCGCACTGCTGGACGAGAAGCACACCGGCGAGATCTACTCGCTCTCCGGCCCGCGCCTGCTGACCCTGTCCGATGTCGCCGACGAACTCTCGGCCGTCACCGGCCGCCCGATCCGGTACGTCGACCTCGAGCCCGAGCAGCACGTCGCCGAGTTGGTCGAGTACGGCCAGACTCTGGAGGACTCGGAATCCGTCCGGGACCTGTTCGCGGTGATCCGCAACCACAAGTCGGAGTACCTGTCCGACGGCATCCACCAGGTCCTCGGCCGGGAGCCCCGCGACTTCAGCGACTGGGCTCGCGCGACGGCGAAGACCGGGGTGTGGTCGGCATGACGCTCACCAGAGTCCTCGTTTTCGCCGGCCTGACCGGCACCGCGCTGATGGGTGGCGTGTGTTTCGCCTTCGGCACCGCGGTGATGAGCGCTCTGGAGCGGATGTCACCCGGTCAGGGTGCGACCGCGATGAACCTCATCAACGTCCGGATCCAGAACCCGCTCTTCCTGCTGCTCTTCGTGGGGACAGCCCTGGTCTGTCTGACGCTGGCGGTGCTGGTGTTCGTCCAGGACACTTCAGGCAAGTGGTGGGTGCTGGCCGGTTCGCTGCTCTACCTCGTCGGCATGGTGGTCGTGAGCTTCGCGATCAACATCCCGCTGAATGACCAGCTCGCCACACTCGACCCGAACTCCGCGGCAGGCGCCGCCGAGTGGCAGAACTACCTGGCCAGGTGGACTCCGGCGAACAACCTCCGGGCGGCAGCCTGTGCCCTGGGCGTGATCGCCTTCGGCCTCGGCCTTGCCAGTGGATCCGCCTCCGCGGCCCATGCGAAGAACCAGCCCCCGGTTCCGACGTACCAGGCAGCCGTCTTCCACGGCACCCCGCAGAGGTGACCGTGAGAGGGCTCCGTCAGGCACTCGCCTGGCGGAGCCCTTGACGACGGTTACCGTGTCGTTTCCGCGAACTGAAGGGTCACCGTGATGGAGCAGATGGTGAAGGTGAACGGGGTCGAGTTGTGTGTGGAGACCTTCGGGGATCCCGCGGCGCCGCCGATCCTGCTGATCCACGGGGCGTCCGCGTCGATGGACTACTGGGAAACCCCGTTCTGCGAACGTCTCGCCGCCGGGCCGCGCTCTGTGATCCGGTACGACCACCGCGACACCGGCCGGTCGGTCCACTACGAGGCCGGCAAACCGGAGTACAGCGGGGACGAGCTGGTCAGCGATCCGCTCGGGATCCTGGACGCGCTCGGCATCGAACGGGCACACCTCGTCGGACTCTCGATGGGCGGGGGGATCGCGCAATCACTGGTGCTCGACCACCCCGACCGGGTCGCGTCCGTCACCCTCGCCGCCACCAGCCCGGGCGGACCCGGCGGCCCGTCGAATCCCGATCTGCCGCCGGCGTCCGACCGCCTCAAGGCCGCCTTCTCCACGGACGCACCGCCGACCGACTGGTCCGACCCAGTGGCTGCCCTGGACGCGCTGGTCGCGGACGAACGGCTCTTCGCCGGCACTCTCCCGTACGACGCCGAGGCGCGGCGCGCGTTCATCCTGGCCGTGATGAACCGGACGAACGACCTCGCGGCGGCGATGACGAATCACTGGATCCTCGACAGTTCCGGTGCACCGACCAGGCCGCGGCTGGGGCAGATCGCAGTACCGGCGCTGGTCCTGCACGGGACCGAGGATCCGCTGTTCCCGCCCGGGCACGCGGAGGCGATGGCGCGGGAGGTTCCGGGTGCGCGGCTCGTGCTGCTGGAAGGCGCCGGCCACGAGTTGCCCGAGCCGACCTGGGACGTGGTGATCCCCGAGATCCTCGCGATCACCAGCGCCTGAGTTTCCTCGATCGGACCCTGTCCGCCCGGTACGGTGGCCAAGGTGATCACCATCGAGCGTGTAGTCACCGTGGACCGACCCGTCGAGACCGTTTTCGCCTACTTGTCCGACTTCGAGACCACGGTCGAATGGGAGCCTGGCACCGTCTCGACGGTGAAGGTGTCGGGTGACGGGGGCGTGGGCACGAAGTACGCGAACACCTCGTCGCTCGCCGGGCGGCAGACGGAACTCGAGTACGTCGTACAGCGGTTCGAGCCGGCGCAGCTCTTCCAGGTGCGCGGCGAGAACAGGTCGGTGAACGCGCTCGGCACCTTGACGCTCCGGCCGACCGGAGACGGCACCGAGGTGACCTACCGGGCCGAGGTCGAGTTCAAGGGCGTGACCAGGCTGCTCGAACCGCTGTTGAAGCCCCAGCTCAAGAAGCTCGCCGACGACACTCAGCAGGGCATGCACAAGGCGCTGCAGAATCTCTGAAGGCTCTTGGTAGAGCAGGCTCTACTGCAGGGCCGGGCCACAGCAGGATGGTCCGGGAGTTCGGATCCGGAAAGGGTAGGAATCACCTGATTCCGACCTTCCCGGAGGATCTCGATGAAACGCCACGGTCGGCTCCCCGCCGCCTTGATCACCACGGCCGCCCTCGCCGCCGCAGCCCTCTTCACCGTGCCCCACTCTGCTGCCGCAGCTCCTCCCGCCCCGCAGGCAACGGTTGCTGTGAGCAAGGATCCGGTGCCGGCGCTGACCCGGGCCGCCTCTCCGTTGCGGTCGACCGAACCTGGTGGCGATCTTCGGGATCTGCGGCCGCTTGCGTCGATGGTTGGCGCCGCCTCTGTGGTCGGGGTGGGGGAGGCGACCCACAACTCGCATGACTTCTTCACGCTGAAGCACCGGATCTTCCAGGCGCTCGTCGAGCAGAAGGGCTTCACCACCTTCGCGCTCGAGGCGAGCTGGAGCACCGGCCTCAGCCTCGACCGGTACGTGGTCAGCGGCGTCGGCGATCCGCGCGAGATCATGCGGCGCGAGTTCCAGGACTCCTACCTGTTCTGGAACGTGCAGGAGTACCTCGACCTGATCGAGTGGATGCGCAGTTACAACCAGACCCACGCACGCAAGCTGCACTTCGTCGGTGACGACCTCGGCTACGTCGGGCCCGAGACGATCGGCCGCGTGACGGACTACGTCCGCAAGACCCGGCCGGCACTGCTGCCCGGGATCACCCGCCTGTACTCCGGGATTCCCGTCGAAACCGAGGTGGCTCCCTGGACCGCCGCCTACTTTGCGAAGGGGGTGCCCGAGCGGCTGAAGATCGAGGCGGCCGCGCGACAGGCCGTAGTACTGGTGGAGTCGTTGCCTGCGAGTCCGGAGCGGACGTGGGCGTTGCAGCATGCGCGGGCCGTCTGGCAGGTGGCGAAGCTGTACTCCTTCGATGTCGAGGACCCGGCGGCGGTGTTGCCCCAGGCGATGCTGTTCCGCGACCAGGTGATGGCGGAGAACGTCACGTGGTGGACCAGAACAACCGGGGGCAAGGTCGTGCTGTCCGCGCACAACGGGCATGTCACGGTGAAGTCGACGATGCCGGCGGAGTATCCGAAAGCGCAGGGCGAGTTCCTGCGTGAGGAACTCGGCCGGCGCTACGTGAGTGTCGGGCTGAGCTTCGACCACGGCTCCTTCAACGCGCGCGACACCGAGGATCCGCAGGGCGCGACGCGGACGTTCACGCTCGGCCCGGCGGCGGAGGGGAACAACGAGTACACGCTGGACAAGGTGCCCTACGACGACTACCTGGTCGACCTCCGCACCCTGCCCCGCAGTACGCGCTCGTGGTTGCAGGTCGCTCGTTCCACTCGCGACATCGGCACCGGCTACCCCATGCCGGATATCCCGGTCGCCCTCGCCACGTCGTACGACCTCCTCATCCACCTCAACCACGTCACAGCCGCCGACCTCCTCTCCTGACAACGCGTTGCGTCCGAAGAACTGGAGGGACGTCGCTCCAGTTCTTCGGACGCAAGCAGTCAGGTCAGCGGGAGAGTCAGTCGGCGGAGCGGAGCATGGTGCGGATGCCGACGAAGAGGCCGAGGGCGGCGGTGACGAAGGCGGCCACCCAGCCCCACAGCACCGCGCTCGACACCACCTCGCCGGCGAACAGCGTGCGCTCGGCCTCGACCAGGTACGACAGCGGGTTGAACTTCGAGGCGACCTGCATCCAGTCGGGACCGGTCTCCAGCGGCAGCAGCATCCCCGACAGGATCATCAGCGGGAACAGGAACGTCTGCTGCACCATCCAGAACATCCAGTCCTGCTTGCGTACCGCGATCGCCAGCGCGTAGCTGAACGATCCGAGCCCGACCCCGAAGACAGCGAGCAGCGCCAGCCCGATGATCGCGCCGTCGAGATGCAGATCGAAGCCGAACGGCGTCATCACCGCGATCACGACCACCGCCTGCCCGAACAGCGGCACCATCTCCTTCAGCGCCCGCCCGATCAGCAATGACGAGCGGGACAGCGGCGTAACCATCATCCGTTCGTGCGCGCCGGTCTGGAACTCGAACAGCAGGTTCGACCCGGTCGCCGAGGTACCGAACAACGTCGTCATCACCAGGATCGCCGGCACGAACCACTGCCAGACCCCACCGTCGAGCGACCCGCCCATCGACCCGGCGAGCAACGGCCCGAACAGCGCCAGGAAGAACAGCGGCTGGATCATCCCGAACAACAGCGAGAACGGATCCCGCAGTACCGGCTTGAGCTCCCGGGTCATCACGATGCCGACATCGCGGACCAGGCTGCGCCGCGCGGTCGCGGGTGCGTCGATCTGGATCTGGGAAACAGTCAGGGTGGTCATGCTGCGGCCTTTCCGTTGGCGTCGGCCTCGCGCAGGCTGCGGCCGGTCAGATTGAGGAACACGTCGTCGAGGGTCGGTCGATGCACCTGCGCGGCAGCCACCGGTACGCCGTACTGGTGTGCCGCGCCGAGCAGGATCGGCAGGGCCGCGGGTCCATCCGTGACCCGCACGGTCAGGCGGTCGCCGCCGGTCTCCAGATCCTTTGCCCCGGGCAACTTCTCCGCCAGCTCGCGGAGCCGGGCCTGGTTGCCAGGAGCAACGGTGAGGATCAGCTGATCGCCGGCCAGCTTCTTCTTCAGGGCGTCGGCGGTGTCGTCCGCGATCACCTCGCCGTGGTCGACCACGACCACCCGCTCGGCCATCGAGTCGGCCTCGTCCAGGTAGTGGGTGGTGAGCACGATCGTCATCGAGTACTGCTCGCGCATCCGCAGGATGTGGTCCCACAGGTTCGCCCGGTTCTGCGGATCCAGGCCGGTCGAGGGCTCGTCCAGGAACAGCAGTCCCGGCGCGTGCACCAGGCCCATCGCGACATCGAGGCGGCGACGCTGGCCGCCGGACAGATCGGAGACCTTGCGCTGGGCCAGGTCCTTCAGTTCGAGCGACTCCAGCAGTTCGTCGGTCCGTCGCCGCGCGGAGCGCCGGTCGAGGCCGTAGATGACGCCCTGGCCGAACAATTCGTCGCTGACCCGCTGGGAATGCCCGGCGCCGTTGCCCTGACCGACGTACCCGATCTCGCGGCGGACCCGGCTCGGGGCGGTGCTGACGTCGTACCCGGCGACCGTCGCGGTCCCGGAGGTCGGGGCGATCAGGGTGGTGAGCATCCGCAGCGTGGTGGTCTTGCCGGCGCCGTTCGGGCCGAGGACGGCGACGAGTTCGCCCGGTTCGACGTCCAGGCTGATGCCGCGGACCGCGTGCACGGTCTCGGTACGGCTCACCACGAAGTCCTTGGTGAGCTCTCGGGTGCTGATCACGGGCTGTCTCCTTCTCCTTGAGCCTGGTTCGGCTGGTGAGGTCGACATTTCCAGCAATAGAGGACAGGTTCTGGCCGTTACTCGTGGCAATCTGAAGTCATGTCCGAAACCTCGGCTCGACTCCTCTCGTTGCTGTCCCTGCTCCAGGCGCGCCGCGACTGGCCGGGTGCCCTGCTGGCCGATCGGCTGGAGGTGAGCCCGCGCACGGTCCGCCGCGACGTGGACCGGCTCCGCGACCTCGGCTACCCGGTCCGCGCGACCAAGGGCCCGGACGGTGGCTACCGCCTGGACGCGGGCGCGGACCTGCCGCCGCTGCTCTTCGACGACGATCAGGCGATCGCGGTCGCCGTCGCCCTCCAGACCGCGACCACCACGGTCACCGGTATCGAGGAAGGCGCCTTGCGCGCGCTCGCCACGGTCCGCCAGGTGATGCCGGCGCGACTCCGCCAGCGGGTCGACGCTCTCCAGGTCACCACGGTCGACAAGTACGCCGACACCCGCCGTACGAAGGTGGACTCCGAACACCTGATCGCGATCGGTACTGCGCTGCGCGCCTGCGAGGTGCTTCGTTTCGACTACGCGTCACCCGGTGCGTCGACGGACGAGTGGGTGCCGCCCCGCCGGGTGGAACCGCATCACCTGGTCACGTGGGGCGGCCGGTGGTACCTGGTCGCGTTCGACCTCGAGCGGAACGACTGGCGTACGTTCCGGGTGGACCGGATGCTGCCGAAGACCCCGACCGGTCCGCGCTTCACCCCGCGCGAACTCCCCGCGCCCGACGTCGCGACGTACATCTCGTCCAAGTTCAAGAGCCAGGACCAGTGGCCGTGCCGCGGCGAGGCGATCCTGCAGGCGAAGGCCGCCGACATCGCCCGCTGGGCCGGCCGCGACGCGATCGTCGAGGAGATCACCCCGACCAGTTGCCGCCTGATCCTGCGCGCCTGGTCCTGGAACGGCCTGGCCGCCACCTTCGGCATGTTCGAGTGCGACCTGGAATTCGTAGGCCCCGCCGAACTGAAAACCGCCGCCACGCACCTAGCCACCCGCTACACCAGGGCTGCCTCGTGAACTCCCAACAGATGAACGAG
The DNA here is from genome assembly GCF_035687465.1 of Kribbella sp. Lineage (NCBI taxonomy): Bacteria > Bacillati > Actinomycetota > Actinomycetes > Propionibacteriales > Kribbellaceae > Kribbella > Kribbella sp. The sequence goes on along the minus strand of NZ_DASRXP010000704.1, from coordinate 19,783 downwards.
CACATCGCGTGCGAGGCCGGCGCGTGGCGTGAATGGCTGAGCACCAACCATGACCGCATCGACGGGGTCTGGCTCGTGCTGGCCAAGAAGGGGGTGACTTCACCGACCAGCCTCAGCTATGACGAGGCTCTGGAAGAAGCCCTCTGCCACGGCTGGATCGACGGTCAGCGGATGGCCAGGGACGAGACCACGTTCTGCCAGCGGTTCACGCCGCGCCGGTCCCGGAGCAACTGGTCCCTGCGCAACGTCGGCATCATCGACCGACTCCAACGCGAGGGCCGAATGCATCCGGCCGGCACGGCGGAGGTGCGCCGTGCCCAGGCAGACGGCCGGTGGAACGCGGCGTACGGCGGATCCGCGCTGCGGGAGGTGCCGGAGGATCTGGCGGCTGCGCTGGCCGCGGAGCCGCGGGCCAAGGCGATGTTCGACATCCTCACCAGCAGGAACCGGTCAGCCATCCTCGTGCGCCTCTACGCCACCAAACGAGCCGAGACGCGGTCCCGCTGGATCGAGCGGTACGTCGACCAACTTGCCCGCGGCGAAACCGTGGTTCCCCAGAAACGACAGCTGCCGGACTGAGGCCCGCTGGCGATGACAGGCGTCAACTGCGGGGAGTGGTGAGGGAGAGGAACCCGCCCCGAACGCGAGAAGTCAGGAGGAGTACAGAACGGGGTTCAACGGTGACGAGACCAGCTCGCCGGCCGCGTTGCCCGGCATCCAGGTGGCGAGATCGGTCTCCTGGAACGTGTTCACCGGCGGCGCGATCTGCATCTCCGCGTCGACGTAGATGATCGTCATCACGCGTCGCGGTACGCCGGTCCGGTTGGCCGCCGCATGGTGAAACGTCCAGCCGAGGTGGTAGCTGACCTCGCCCAACTCGTAAGGCTCGACCACTTCCGGGAACGCCTGCTCGCCCAGAGCGTCCTGCAGCACGCGCTCCGATTCGTCACTGATCGGCAGATTCCGCCCGTGCTCGAACGTATGGCTGCCCGCGGCGAACGCCAGCGGACCCATCTCCATCGGCGTCTCCTGCAGCGGGATCCACACGGTCACGCACCGGTCGGTCGCGAACGGCCAGTAGTACTGGTCCGCGTGCCAGGGCGTCACCCCGCCGCCGGACTCCTTGTAGAGGGCCTGGTCGTGGTAGAGCCGGACCGACATGACCCCGAGCAGTGCTGCCGCGATCTTCGCCAGTCGCGGCGACGACACGAACTCCAGCACCTGCTCGCTGTCCTGCCACAGGTTCATCACCTGCAGGAACGCCTTGCCGTAGGTATCGCGCTCCTCGATCGGCAGGTGCTGGGTGTTCAGCTCGATCACCTTGCCGGTGATCTCAGGCTCGTACTGCGCGATCGTGGCCGGGCTCAGCACGTTCTTCAGCTTCACGAACCCGTGCTCCGCGAACTGCGCGGCCGCGGTACGGGCCAGTGGGTAGTCCAGCTCGAGCTCAGTCCCGGCAAGCGTCATCCCACCAGGGTCGCGGCGGTCCCTAGCCTTGTAAAGGTGGATGAGCGATCAACTTTCGCCCACCCCTAGCGCCTAGTTCGCGAACCGGTCAAGGGCCTGCAGCACCAGATCCGTGCCCGTTCCGTGGCCCCCGTCCTCGACCAGGTGCAACTCGGCATCCGGCCAGGCCTGAGCCATCTTCCAGGGGATGTCGGCCGGACTGCTGAGGTCCAGCCGGCCGTGGATCAGCACCCCGGGGATTCCCGCCAGCTTGCCGGCGTCCCGCAGCAGCGCGCCATCCTCGATCCAGGCCGCATGACCCCAGTAGTGCGTCACCAGTCGCGCGAACCTCAACCGGAAGACCGGATCCTGGTACCGCGGATCCGGCTTGTAGGCGGGATGAGTCGCGATATGCGTGTCCTCCCAGTCGCACCAGTCCCGGGCAGCCTTCTCGCGCACCGCCGGGTCCGGATCATGCAGCAGCCGGCTGTACGCAAGAGCCAGATTCCCGTCCCGCTCACTCGCCGGTACGCCGTCGCGGAAGCGGGCCCATTCCTCCGGGAAGACGCGACCCATGTCCCGCGTGACCCACTCGACCTCGCGGGCGGTGGTGTTCGTGACGCTGAACAGCACGATCTCCGACACCGATCCGGGGTGCTGCTCCGCATAGGCGAATCCCAGCGTCGCTCCCCACGATGCACCGAGCAGCAGCCACTTCTCGATGCCGAGGTGTTCCCGGAGTTTCTCCATGTCCGCGACCAGGTGCCAGGTGGTGTTGGTGCTCAGATCCACCTCGGCTCCGGCGGCGTCCGGCGTACTCCGACCGCAGCCGCGCTGGTCGAACAGCACCACCTTGTACTGCGCTGGGTCGAAGAACCGTCGCCACGACGGACCGGCCCCGGAGCCCGGTCCACCGTGCACCACGACCGCGGGTTTCCCGTCGGGATTGCCGCAGACCTCCCAGTAGACGAGCTGCCCGTCGCCGACCTCGAGCATCCCGTGGTCGTACGGCTCGGTCTCCGGATACATCGGGCCCTCCCTCACGCACCGATATAACAGTGCTGTTAGAGTTCTACCATGGACGGCGCGCTCGGTACTCAACTGCGCCACGTGCTCGAACTGCTCGACGGGGACGTGGCCAAGGTCTACCTGGAGCTCGGACTGCCGGAGTACCGGCCGCGGTTCTCGCCGATCGTCCGCACACTCGTTGCCGAAGGCCCCTTGTCGATCCGGGAACTGGCGAGCGCGGTGGGAGTGACGCACTCGGCCGCGAGCCAGACGGTCGCTCAACTGGCGAAAGCGGGGTTCGTGAGTCAGGAGCCGGGTGCGGACGCCAGGCAGCGAATCGTCCACCTCACCGACAAGACCCGCGAACTGCTGCCCACCATCGAGGCCGAATGGCAGGCAACCACGGCCGCGATGACAGCACTCGACCAGGAACTCTCCGCCCCGCTGTCCGTCATCCTCAGCGAGATCATCGCCGCCATCGAACGCCGCCCCTTCCGCGCCCGCATCGCCGACCACACCTGACTCAGAGGACGCCGGTGTAGGTGAGGGCGAAGGTTGCGCAGGGGAGGAGGAAGAGGGAGGCCAGGATGATCACGCTTCTGAACGGCCGGCCGGGTCCGATGAAACGCCGGTACGCCGCGACGAGCACGGGGACCATCACGATCTCCAGGGCGAGCATGCTCCGGGGTATCACGTCGCCGAGCGCGGCGAGTAGTACAGACAGCCCGGCGGCCGCGATCCACGCGATGAAACCTAGCCGGTACGTCGTACTGGCGCCGAGGCGGACCGCGATCGTCTGACGGCCGGCCGCACGGTCGGCCTCCAGATCGGCGAGCGTCGTCGGCAGGTAGAGCCCGATCGCGGCCAGCGTCCCTTGCAATGCCATCACCCACGGGAAGTCGCTGAGGTCAGGGGAGACCGCGGCCCAGCCGGCCAGTGGTCCAAAGGTGCCCAGGGCAAGGGAATTTACCGCGACGTCGAACCCGGCGCGGGTCTTCAGTCTGACCGGCGGCACGCTGTAGGCCCAGCCGAGGATCAACGCCAGCAGGACGCCGAGCGTGAAGACCCAGCCGACATAGAGGCCTGCGGCAAGGGATGCGAGGCCGGCAACGACCGAGATTCGCTTGGCGGTCTCCACCGACACCCGACCGTCGAGCAACGGCGACTTCGACTTGCGCGGATTCAGCAGATCGCCGGGCAGGTCGTACGCGTCGTTGATCGCCAACACGGCCAGCCACAGCAAGGGACCCATCACCACAGCACCGACGGCAAGCCGCGGCCAATCCTCGACCGGCGGCACCAGCCGATGCGTGGCCAACAGGATCCCGACGTAATACGGGACCACCGAGACAACCCAGAACGCCGGCCGCCCAACCGCCAGCACATCCCGAACCCGCCCAGCCGCACTTCGTTCGACTCTCGGCACCAGCAGTGTGGTCACGTGAACCACACTGCTCCTACCGAGCCCCGGCGGCATCCCTCCACCGGGTGAGCCCTCTCACTCCCAGGCGTGGATGTGCGCAAGAACACCGATCTCGAGCGCGACCCAGACGCCACCGTCGGGTGCGACAGCCAGGCCGTGCGGCTCTGACTCGGCGCCGAGATCAACCTCGGCCACGACCGAGCCGTCGCGGTCCAGGCGCGCCACCGATCCGGATCCCCACAAAGTGACCCAGCATCCACCGTCGGGCGTCGCCGCCACAGCGTGCGGTTTCGACGAGCGGTCTGGCAACGGGAACTCGGTCAGCACACCGTCCTGATCGATCCGCCCCACCTGGCCCGCGAGCAGTTCGACGAACCAGACGGCATCCGGGCCGACGCTGATCCCCACCGGCCCGGCCTGCCCTGTCGGCAAGGGGTACGTCGTCACCTCGCCGTCCAGCGACATCCTCGCGATCGCGTTCGCCTGGTTCAGAGTGAACCAGAGCTCGGGTCGCTCCGGGGTGGCGGCGATGTGAGCGGGGAACCCGCCGGCGACACCGATCGCGAACTCCGTGACCGACCCGTCCAGGCTGATCCGCCCGATCTTGTCCGCGCCCATCAGCGTGAACCACAGTGCGTCGTCCGGGCCGATACACAGCCCGTACGGCGATCCGCCGTCGCTAAGCACCGGGTACGACGAGACCACGCCGCTCGAGTCGATTCGGCCGATCTGGTTGTCACCGTTGCGGGTGAACCAGACGGCGTCGTCCGGGCCCGTCACGATCACGCTGGGACGGCTGCCACTCGCGTCCAGGTCGAACCGCTCCACCTCATTGCCCTCGGCAACGCGCGTGACCACACCGGTGTGCACCAACGTTGTCCACACCTCCGGCGCGGAACCACCCGGGCGCAACGCCACGCCGTACGGACCTTCGTTGCTGTCAGCAACCTTCAGTTCAGTGACCGGCAAGGGTGCTCTCTCCTTCAGGCTGGCGAGGTTCGGACGCCGCCCAGAGAATCACGACCGCCTTTCCCAAGTCCACCTGTACTAGTGTCCCGTGTCGGAGCACTAGGCTGCAGTAGGGATGAAGGAGGCCGCGGTGGCTGGACGGTTGACGGATGAGATTGTGCTGATCACCGGGGCTGCCCGGGGGATCGGGCGTGCGATTGCCGCGAAGGCCGTCGAGGAAGGCGCCGCGGTCGGGTTGCTCGACGTACTGGCCGATGAGCTCGCCGCGACCACCGAGAACCTGCGGAAGACCGGCGCGCGGGTCTTCTCCGCCGTCGGCGATATCACCGACGAGACCTCCGTACGCCGGGTCGTGGATCAGGTGGTCGCCGAGCTCGGACCGGTTACGATCCTCGTCAACAACGCCGGCAAGAACTCGTACGCCGACGCGACCACGATGACGGTCGAGGAGTGGGACTCCGTCTTCGACGTGGACCTCAAAGGCGCCTGGCTGATGGCGCGCGCCGTTCTGCCCGGGATGATCGAGTCCCGGCAAGGCTCGATCGTCAACATCGCCTCGATCCACTCGCACCTCACCACCGCGGGCATGTTCCCGTACGCCGCGGCCAAGTCCGGCCTGGTCGGGATGACCCGCAGCCTGGCGCTCGACGTGGCACCGCACAACATCCGGGTGAACGCGGTCAGCCCCGGCTTCATCGCCACCGAAGGCCTCGAGCAGTTCTTCGAAACCATGCCAGGCGCCCGCGAAGCCGCCCTCCAGGTCCACCCCCTCGGCCGCATCGGCACCCCCGAAGAAGTCGCCGAGGTCGTCTGCTTCCTCGCCTCCCAAGCAGCCACCTTCGTCACCGCCGCCAACTGGTCCATAGACGGCGGCCTAACCGCCCGCTACGCCTGACCCCACCGAGCTTCCCCATCCCGAACGCCGCCACCGCTTTCCACTGACCAGCCGAAAGGGCGCAACGTACTGCCTGAACGGTCGAAGAAGTGGGTCTCTAACAGGGCTCTAACGGGGGTTTATGGAACTGGTCCCGTGGGCTCTAACGGGTTTCTGACTGGCGTGTTTTGTCGTGCATTCTGGGGCGCGTGACCTCCACTGAAGCGCTCGCAGTCCCCGCCTCCGTCGATGGGCCCGGCAAGCAGGCTCCCGTGGCCCGGGGCGCCAGAGGGTGGCTGCTGAAGCACCGTGTCCAGCCCGTCGGACCCGAGGCCGGTGAAGGTCACGCGACGCCGCACTCGTGGTGGAAGGTGATGTGCCTGACCGGCGTCGACTACTTTTCGACGCTCTCCTATCTGCCCGGTATCGCGGCCCTTGCCGCAGGTGCCTTATCCCCGCTGGCGACGCTGCTGATCGTGGCGCTGACCCTGCTGGGGATGCTGCCGATGTATCGACGGGTGGCCAAGGAGAGCCCGCACGGTCAGGGCTCGATCGCGATGCTGGAGAACCTGCTGCCATTCTGGCGCGGCAAGCTGTTCGTGCTGGTACTGCTCGGATTCGTCGCGACCTCATGGATCATCACCATCACGCTGTCATCGGCCGACGCGACCGTGCACCTGGTCGAGAACCCCATCGCGCCCGACTTCCTGCATGGCCAGGAGGTCCTGATCACCGTCGTACTGCTGCTGATCCTGGGCGGCGTGTTCCTGCTCGGTTTCAGCGAGGCGGTCGGCGTCGCCATCCCGCTGGTGGCGATCTTCCTCGTCCTGAACGCGGTGGTGGTAGCCGTCGGCCTGTACGACGTGATCGCGGAGCCGGGCGCATTCTCCGCCTGGGTCGACGCGCTGACCGAGGGACGGAACGGATTCGGCGGGGTCATCGGGCCGGCTGTCGTCGCGTTCCCGCTGCTGGTGCTCGGCATGTCCGGCTTCGAGACCGGCGTCAGCATGATGCCGCTGGTCGCCGCCGACGGCCAGACAGCCGAGGAGCGGTTGGCCAGCCGGATCCGCAACACCAAGAAGCTGCTGACGGCCGCCGCGCTGATCATGAGCGTCTACCTGCTGGCCACGAGCTTCATCACCACCGTGCTGATCCCGGCCGACGAGTTCGAACCAGGCGGTGAAGCGAGCGGTCGCGCGATGGCGTACCTCGCCCATGAACACCTCGGCGAGGTGTTCGGTACGGCCTACGACCTCAGCAGCGTGCTGATCCTGTGGTTCGCGGGTGCCTCGGCGATGGCCGGCCTGATCAACATCGTGCCGCGGTATCTGCCGGCGTACGGGATGGCGCCGGAATGGGGCCGGGCCGTGCGTCCCGTCGTCCTGGTCTACACGGCCATCAGCGTGGCGATCACCATCGCGTTCGGGGCCGACGTAGACGCCCAGGCCGGTGCGTACGCGACCGGGATCCTGGTGATGATGGTGTCCGGCGCCATCGCCGTCACCATCTCCGCAGGCCGTCGCGGGCAGCGTCGCCAGACGCTCGCCTTCACGGTCCTCACCCTGGTCCTGCTGTACGCGCTGGTCGAGAACATCATCGAGAAGCCCGACGGCATCGCGATCTCCGGGCTCTTCATCGCCGGCATCGTCGTCGTCTCGCTGATCTCCCGGGTGTCGCGCACCACCGAACTGCGCGCCGACCGGATCGAGTTCGACGAGACGGCACGCCGGTTCCTGACCGACTCGATCAACACCGACGGCACCCTCAACCTGATCGCCAACAAGCGTCAGGCCGGCGACGAGGCGGAGTACTCGGCCAAGGAGGCGGAGGTTCGGGCGATGGACCCCGTGCCCGGACACACCGACATCCTGTTCCTCGAGATCGACGTGGTCGACCCGTCCACCTTCAGCGACGTACTTCGCGTCGAGGGCGTCGAGGTGGACGGCTACCGGATCCTGCGAGCCCAGAGTCCGGCGGCGCCGAACGCGATCGCCGCGATCCTGCTCACGCTGCGCGACACCACCGGAATCCGGCCGCACTGCCACTTCGAATGGTCCGAGGGCAACCCGCTGAGTCACCTGCTCCAGTACCTCATCCTCGGCCGCGGCGACACGGCCCCGGTGGTCCGCGAGATCATCCGCCAGCACGAACCCACCCCCGCCAACCGCCCAGCCATCCACGTCGGCTGAGCCCACTATCCTCACGACGTGACCGACCTCAAAACGGCACTCTGGGCCCACCTGCGCGGCAGCCGGTCGACAATGCTGGCGAAGGTCGACGGCCTGTCGGAGTACGACCTGCGCCGGCCGCTGACGCCGACCGGAACGAATCTGCTCGGCCTGGTCAAGCATCTGGCCGGTGAGGAGTACGGGTATCTCGGGGAGTCGTTCGGCCGGTCGCCGGCCGAACGACCGTCCTGGTTCCGGGACGACCCCTTCACCGAGATCGACCTGTGGGCGACGCCGGATGAGTCGAGCGACTACATCTTCAGCGTCTACCGGCAGGCCTGTGCTCATGCCGACGCAACGATCGGCGAGCTCGAGCTGGACAGTCCGGGTCAGGTGGCGCACTGGTCGGAGGAGACCCGGGAGACGACGCTAGGGGTGTTATTGATCCGGATGGCAGGCGAGACCGCGCAGCACGCGGGCCATGCCGACATCATTCGCGAACTGATCGACGGCCGGATCGGCACCGATGGGTCCGTCGCCGCGGATCCGGAGTTCTGGGCGGACCGGCGACTCGAAGTACAAGCAGTCGCCGATCTCTTTCGGTGACGGACGTCAGCCGGGTGGGCCGGGGTTGTAGGCGCAGGAGTCTGCGAGGTCGGCCGCGGCGGTCGTCGTCGAGGTGGGCCGGTCGGTCGGCTTGACCACGGGCGTGGAGGTAGGCGTCGGCGTGGACGGGCGGGCGGCGGGGTGTAGGGCTTGGTTGACGATCTGGCGCATGCCGGCGTAGTTCGGGTTGCGGCCGTTGGGGAAGTTCTTCTTCTTGTTCAGGTCGATGTTGGTGATCTTGGCCGACTTCACCTTCTGCCCCAGGGTGACGAAGTTGCCGAGCATCGTCTGCGGTACGTCGGTGCGGATCAACTGCTCGCCGGCCGCGGCGATCTCGCGGTAGTGCGTCAGGACGTTCTGCGGCGTTGCGCGTTCCACGATCGCCTTGATCGTGCACCGTTGCCGCGCCTGCCGGGCGAGGTCCGCGGTCGGCACCTTGTAGCGCCCCCGCGCGAACCACAGCGCGTCGAACCCGTTCAGCCGCTGGTCCGCCCCCGGCTGCAGGTACCGCCCGGGCTCGATCCCCTTGTCGTCATCACCACCGACCGGTACCGGGTAGTTGATGTTCACCGTGATTCCGCCGAGCGCCTCCACCATCTGCTCGAACCCGGACAGGTTGACCTGCAGGTAGTAGTGCAGCTTCAGCCCGAGCGCCTCGCCGACCGACTGCTTCAGCGCATCGGCTCCCTGGTTGTCCGACTCAAGTACGCCGTCGTGGTACCGCGGGATATTCCGGTACATCGCGTCCAGGTAGAACTCCGACTGCTCCACATCGCCCTTCCGCGGATCCCAGTATCCGGTCGGATAGAACTTGTAGAGCGGCGAGTCCTTCGGGAACGGCATCCGCATGAAGTTCCGCGTCATCGAGATCAGCGCGGTATCTCCGGTCCTCGTATCGATGCTCGCGACCATCACCGTATCCGCGCGAGCACCCTCCCGCCCGTCGCCCTCGTCTGCGCCGAGCAACAGCAGGTTGAGCCGGGGGAGCGACGCCCACGGATCCTTCTTGTCGAGCTGCGGCCGGGTCGCGCTCTTCGAGTTGCCACCCGCGAACACCTTCGTCACCAGGCTGCGTTGCGCGACGAGATTCTGCGCGCCCAGCGCCGAACCCGACACGACCGAGAAGCACACCAACCCGACCACCAACGCGCCGAACATCCGCGCCGCCAACCCGGATTGCAGCGGCCGCAACATCTTGTACGACGTGACGAGCACCACGACCACGACGAGTCCCAGTACCGCGACCCCGGCGGTCATCCCGAGCAGGATGTCCGGGTCGAGCGCCCACTTGATCACGTCCTCCCGCCGGACCATCCCGAGATAGACGGCTCCACCGAGCAGCGTGAGGCTGATCCCGGTGACCAGGGTTCCGACGCGGGCCCGCCCGGCCACCAGGTACGCCGTACCGGGTAGAAGTGCACCGAAGACCGCGATCAGAAGGGCAGCTAGCGCGGACCGTTGCCGGGCCGATCTGGGCTTGGCTCGCCGGGCGCTCGAGCTTCTCTTCTGACGCGGGGACATGGGCTCCACTCGGTGGCCGGGATCAGGACGCCTGGACGCATCCCCTGTTTGCGTCCAGCCCGTTCGACTCGCTGACCGCGCAGAAAGTTCGGCACAATCTCCGGGTGACAGAAATCCAGGTACGCCGGGCCAAACCGGACGACGCCGAGGCCCTCGTCCGACTGCGAGCACTGATGCTCGAGGCGATGGGCAACGACACGGGATCCGCGGACGCACCGTGGCGTCGCGTGGCGGTGCGTTACTTCGCCGAGCAACTGGCTTTGCCGGAGACCTTCGCCGCGTTCGTGGTCGACGACCCGGAGGTCGGGGTGGTGGCAGGTGCCGTCGGCAATCTCAACGCGCACCCGCCGGGCCCGAAGGACCTGAGCACCGTCCGGGGGCACGTCTACAACGTCAGCACCGAGCCCGCCTTCCGGCGGCGGGGGCTGGCGCGGGCCTGCGTGGTCGCGCTGCTCGACTGGTTCCGGGACGAGACCGACACCGGCCAGGTCGAGCTTCACGCCACGCAGTACGGCGACGGCCTCTACCGCTCTCTCGGCTTCGTCCAGAGCACCTACCCGTCCCAACGCCTCCGCATCACCAGACCCTGACGCCTACCTCCACCATGTGTCAGTGGTGGAGGTAGCACGGAGGGCCTTGATCCGCTCGTCCGCCGAGTCGTTGCACGCGGCAAACTTCTTGCCCACGGCCGGCCCGATCGCCTCCAGCTCACTCGCCGAGACCTTGCACTGCCGCTCGTCGTCATCCACAGTCGGCAGGAAGATCGCCCCGCGCCCCGGTGTCCATGCATCCTCGCGCCCTTCGTCAGCCTCCGAAACCGCCCCGTCCCGATTCACATCGGCACCCGGTTCCGGCGCATCCCCGCCTTCTCCCCAGGCGACCAGAGCGGGCGACGTACCCGTCGGCAAACCCACAGCGACCGCTCCCACTGACTCAGCCCTGGAGCACCGACAGGATGTTGCCGGCTGGGTCCTTGAACCACGCGATCAGCGGTCCGTCGCCTCGCGCGATGCCCAGTTCGTCATGGTCGTCGCCGTACCGCTCGAAGCTGATGCCGCGGGCGGTCAGTTCCTTCACGGTGGCTTCGATGTCGTCCACCGGGAAGTTGAGGATGGTGAACGCGGCCGGGGTGTGATCCGCCTTCGGATAGACCAGCACCGGAATGCCGCCGGCGATCTCGAGCCCGAGCATCCCGTTCTGCTCGCTGACCTCGAGTCCCAGCGTCTCGCCGTAGAACTTCTTCGCCGCGGGAATGTCGTCGACCGAGAACCCGCTGAATGCCTTCGTCTTCGTGAACATCCGCACACCTGACGTCACCGGCGCGCTGTTCGCGCCTCTCATCCGGTACGTCGACGCGGGCACGCCGCCTTCGACATGCCCAGGTCGCTAGTTGTGCAGGATCTGGGGGACCGGCTGCGGCACGGCGCTCGCGCCCGCCGACTCGAGGCCGTCGGCCACGGTGTGCAGGAGGCGGACCAGGTGGGCGGCGTCGGTCGGGCCGAGGATGCCGGTGATGACGTCGAGGACGCGAACTGTGAGTCCGTCGAGCTGGGACAGCCGGGCCTGACCCATCCCCGTCACAGCCAACTGTGGGCTGGTCCGGACCAAACCCAGACCGATGAGTTCGGTGATGGCCAGTTCGGCCTCGCCCGTGGTGGTGCCGACCTGCTCGGCGACCTCGGCCGCGCTGTCGCGGCCCTGCGAGATGGCGCTCAGCACCATCGCGGCCGGCATCCGCATCCCGACCGCGTCCTGCAGGCCGAGGATCAACGGATGGGCGTGCCCGCGGACCCGCTCGACGGCATCCAGGAGGCGGAGCGCGTCGCCTGCATCTCCGATCAGGTGCTCGGTCTGGACGGTAGCGATCCCCAGTGGTTGTACGACCCGGTCGGGAAGGGCCAGAGCCTTCGTTCCAACGTCTTCGATGGTCACGCGTCCAGCCTACGGAGTCTGCAAGCGGGCTCGGCGTGTCGTAGCTGAGGAAACGCTATGAATTGCCGATGAATTCATATTCGGACACCTGTTCGAAGAATGTTCCGATCCGAATTCGGATTTCTTGACGATTGCCCAGATTTCAGCGTGACCTAGCGGCGGAGTCGTCCGTTGGATCTGACGTGACGGTGAACACACGGCAAACCGTCACCGCGCTCGCTCCGCGTTCCGGCCGACCACCGCACGAACTGCCAGGAGGACCAGTGACAACCGCCACCGCCACCCAGACGTCTGAGCGCCGACGCGTACGAGTCTGGTTCGGTGAGCACGTGATCGCCGACTACAACGCCGAGCCGGCGTTGGCCGAGCGGTACGCACACGCCATGAGCCGTCGCTTCGCCGGACTGCGGGTCACCAACGACCCGATGCCGGCGGTCGACCGACTCCCCGACCCCTTGCCCGGCGAGCGCATGTGGGACGTAGCCCCCCGCTAGTCCATAGGTTGGCGGCAAGCGAGCGTGGGCGCTCTGCCCCTCGCTTGCCGCCCTCTCTCTTCCGAATGCGCCTGACTCCCTACCCAACCCTGCGAAACATCTCCCGTCCGCACCGTGACCTGGCAAGGTCCTCCGGTGCGGACGTTTTTTGTGCGACCACCCAGCCATGTCGAATGCGCCGACCCGGGTCCGACGTACCGGCTGTGAGCTGAAATCGGCAGCTCCCCGATCCGAGGAGAACCCATGGCGCGGCCCGTTCTGAACAGCATGTTGCTCGGCAGTACCGACCCCGACCGGCTGAAGTCCTGGTACCGCGACGGCTTCCACGCCGAGGTGGACGGCTACGGCAACCTGAACCTCGGCGGCTTCGGCCTGGTGATCGAGAAGCGGGACGACGTCGCCGCCGGCACCGCCGAGCCCGGCCGGTTCATCGTCAACTTCGCCGTCGACGACATCGACGAGGCGGCCGCCCACCTGCGCACCCTCGCCGTCGACTGGCTGGTCGAGCCCGAGGACCGCGGCATCGGCTGGTTCGCCACCGTCATCGACCCCGACGGCAACTACGTCCAACTGATCCAGATGAAGCCCGAGTACTACGCCCAACTCTGATCACCAGGAACGCCTGACATCTACCGTGGTCGGATGATCGAGGACTTCCGGATCGAGATTCCGCAGGATGCGGTGGACGACCTGCGCGATCGGCTGGAACGGGTGCGCTGGCCGCGGTCCCTCCCGGCGGACGGCTGGGATCGCGGCGTGCCGGTCGCCTACTTTCAGCGGGTGGTCGCCGACTGGTTGTCCTACGACTGGCGGCTCTGGGAGGCGAGGCTCAACGAGTTTCCCCAGTTCACCACCAGGATCGACGACCAGACGATCCACTTCCTGCACGTGCGATCACCCGAGCCGGACGCACTCCCGCTGATCCTGACGCACGGCTGGCCCGGCTCGGTCGCCGAGTTCCTGGACATCCTCGGCCCACTGACCGATCCCCGCTCCCACGGCGCCGACCCGCGCGACGCCTTTCACGTCGTCGCACCGTCCGTACCGGGCCACGGCTTCTCGGTCCCGTTGGAGCAGCCCGGCTGGAACCACCTGAGAATCGCCCGCGCCTGGTCCACGCTCATGAGCACACTGGGCTACACCCAGTACGGCGCTCAGGGCGGCGACACCGGTTCGGTCGTGTCCCCGCTGCTCGGACGGATCGACCCGGACCACGTGGTCGGCGTACACATCAATGGTGGTCTCGCCTATCCGGCAGCCCGGCCCGGGGACTTCGACAACCTGACCGACACCGACCAGGCGAAGCTGGCAGCGGCCAAGGAGATCCTTGCCACTGGCACCGGTTATGCGGAGGTGCAGTCGACGAAGCCGCAGACGGTGTCGTTCGGCCTGAGTGATTCGCCGGTCGGCCAACTCGCCTGGATCCTGGAGAAGTTCCACGACTGGACGGATCCGGCTCGCGAGCTGCCCGAGGATGCCGTTGCCCTCGGCCACATCCTGACCGACGTCTCGATCTACTGGTTCACCAACACCAGCGCGACCTCGGCCAACCTGTACTACGAGAACCGGCAGGCGCCGGACGAGTCGCATCCGTCCACCGTGCCGACCGCCGTGGCTATCTTTCCAACCGATCCCGCGATGCGCCACATAGTTGCCCGTGACCACAACATCACGCAGTGGCACGAGTACCCGCGCGGCGGTCATTTCGCCGCGCTCGAAGTTTCAGACCTCCTGGTCGACGACATTCGGGCCTTCTTCCGCTCAATTCGCTAGGGCAAATGCGACATCGTCGCAAAACAAGGGATTCCCGGCGATCTGGTTCACCGAATGCCCCCCAGAACAACACCTTCACGTCATCAAGAAAGGCGATGATCCCGCCGGATTCCGCCGTCCGAGAGGAAGCACGATGGGACACTCCCACGACCACACCCCTGACCACAGCGATGGTCATGGGCACGGCCACGGTCACGGCCATGGGCACGACCACGATCATCACCACCCGAACACCGAACTGGACGCCGCGACGCTGGCCGCGCTGGACGAGTCGATCCCGGACCAGGACCTCTCGCCGAGCGAGGTGAGCCGCCGCTCGCTGCTCCGCTCGGCCGGCATCCTCGGTGGTACCGCCGCGCTCGCCGTCACCGGTGTGCAGGCCGCGGCCGCCGCCACCCCGAAGAACGTGCCGGGCTGGATCTTCCAGCAGGGCAAGCGCCCGAACGTCTGGCTGGCCGGTGACCACCACATCCACACCCAGCTGAGCTCGGACGGCATGTACCGGGTGATCGACCAGGCCCGCCACGCCACGGCGTACGGGCTCGACTGGCTCGTCATCACCGACCACGGCGGCGCCACCCACGCCCGGATCGGTGTTGACCTGGTGAACCCGCAGATCAAGGCGGCCCGGTCCGAGCTGAAGAACACGCTGATCTTCCAGGGGTTCGAGTGGAACATCCCGGCGGCTGAGCACGGCACGATCTTCGTCGCGCCCGGTTCGCGCGAGGTCGAGATCCTGAAGCAGTTCGAGACCAACTACGACGGCGGCGTCAAGAACGCCGGCGCGAACACCCCGGTGAACGAGCAGCTCGCCGTCTCCGGCATCCAGTGGCTCGGTCAGCAGGTCGACCGTCGGCGGGTCCAGGACGCGCTGTTCCTGGCGAACCACCCCGCGCGCAACGGCATCGACAGCCCGCACGAGATCCGCAACTGGCGCGACGCCGACCCGCGTATCGCCGTCGGCTTCGAGGGCGCGCCGGGTCACCAGGCGGCCGGTCTGCCGGCCGGCATCGGTGGTGCACAGGCTCGTGGGTACTACGGCAACGCGCCGGGCGCCAACTCGTTCCCGGGCTACCCGGCCGAGAGCTACCGCACCTGGGGCGGCTTCGACTGGATGACCGCGACCGTCGGCGGTCTGTGGGACAGCTTGCTTGCCGAGGGCAAGCCTTGGTGGATCAGCGCCAACTCCGATTCGCACGTGAACTGGAACGAGACCTCGCGTCGTCCCGACGGGTCGGACCAGGCCCAGTTCGACCGCGACGGCCGCTACATGGACCCGGTCTACGGCAACACCGTGAACCGCACCGCCGGCGACTTCTGGCCCGGCTACTACAGCCGTACCCACGTCGGCGCGGACCGTCGCGACTACCTGTCGGTGATGGAGGGTCTGCGCAACGGCCGGATGTGGGTCGACCACGGCGCCCTCGTGAAGGGTGTCGAGGTCGAGGTCCGCGAGGTCGGCAAGAAGTACGGCGAACCGCTCGGTGGCGCATTGCTGGTCCGTGAGGGTCGCCAGGTTGAGCTGGTCGTCCGGATCACCACGCAGACGATGCCGAACTGGTCGAACTTCGTACCGCTGCTGAACCGGGTCGACGTGATCAAGGGGGCGGTGAAGGGCACGGTCAGCGATCGGGACACCTTCAAGGCACCCGACACCAAGATCGTCCGGCAGTGGGACACCTCGGGCAAGCGCGGCACCTTCGAGCTGGTCCAGCCGCTGGGCCGGGCGGAGGCGCCGTTCTACGTCCGGGTCCGCGGTACCGACGGGAACCGCAGCCAGCCGGGGTACCTCGGCGCGGCGATCGACCCGCAGGGACCGCAGCTCGACGTCGTCGGCGACGCCGACCCGTGGGCCGACCTCTGGTTCTACACGAACCCGATCTGGGTCCTGCCGAAGAAGTGATCATCGCCGTAGACGCGGACAGCCGGGACGCCGTGGAGGCCGAGCACGTCCTGCTCGAGCTCCTCGGCTCCCTGTCTGCTCGAGGTCCGGTCGTCGCCTGCACCCACGTGGTGTCGGGCGGCGACCGGCCGCACCTGGCCGTCTCGATCTCCAGTACGACGGACCTCGGCGAATGGAACTCGCACGACGTCGGGTCGGCCATCATCCGAGCGGGCGCGGACGAACCACTCGTCGCCGGCCCGAGCACCCTCGTCCGCGGTGCCTACGTCGCCGCGGTCGAAACAGCCCTCGGTACTGCGGGTCGTCTGGTCAGGTGGCCCGGCCAGGACCAGGCGCACGGCGTCCTGACGGCGGCCGAACTCCGCGATCGCTGCGGGATCGACCAGGTCGAGGCACTGGGCGGCATCCCGGTCGAGGACGACACCGTGGTCGACACGCTCGACTTCCTCCGCCCGATCCGCCGCAACGGCCAGGTGGTCCTCCAGGTCCAGCCGGCCGCCGGCGGAGTACTGATCCCCTTCGAACTAGAACACCAACAGAAATGCTGCGCCGACCACTAGAACCCGCCGCCATAGCCGTGGTCATTGAGTGAGATCCTGTCGCGCGTGGTGCCGCAGCGTAGACACAGCTCATAGCGCTGGCCTTCTTCGTTGTGCTCGGTTCTCCATCTGTGTAAGCCGAGAAGACACTGAAGTGGCTTCTTCATCTTCTGACGGTAGGCCTGCGACCCCGGCAGGGAAAGCGGTCAGAGCCGGGCGTCCCAGGCGTCGGTGTCGCGGAGTACCTCGGGTAGCGGGCCGATCACGCCGAGGCGCTGGGTGCAGCGGGTCAGGGCGACATAGAGGTCGCGCATTCCCCGAGGCGACTCGATCATGATGCCGTCGGGATCGACCACCAGGACCGAGTCGAACTCGAGCCCCTTCGCGCCCGACACCGTCAGCACTGTCACCTCCGGCAGTCCGCCGAGTGCCTCCTGGACCAGCTCCAGCCGCTGCCGCGAGGTGATCACCCCGACCTGCCCGTGCTGGACCTCCTCGCCGGCCACCTTGCTCACGTACGCCGCCTGCTCCCCGGGCGCGACCTCCTGATACCAGGGCTTCACCCCGGTCGACCGGACAGAACGAGGAGCCTGAGCCGTCGGATCCACCTCGCGCAGTACGTGGGCGGCCAACTCCATCACCTCGGCCGGCGTCCGGTAGTTCATGGTCAGCTCGGCGAGCCGCCAGCGATCACCGAAGCTCGGTGCGAGCGCCTGCCGCCAACTGGTACTGCCGCCGGCCGCACCGGTCTGGGCGACATCCCCGACCAGCGTCATCGAGCGCAGCGGGCAACGCCGGGCGATCGCCCGCCACGCCATCGGTGAGAGCTCCTGCGCCTCGTCCACGATCACGTGCCCGTAGGTCCACCGGCGATCGGCTGCCGCCCGGTCGGACAGAGTGCGATCGTCGTCAGCCTCGTACCGCGCGGCGAGTGCCTCGGCGTCCAGAATGTCCTTCGCGGACAGGACTTCTGCCTCGTCGTCCTCGTCGAAGTCGGTCGAGGCGGAACCGGAGAGCACGTCCAGCGAGCCTTGCGCATAGGCGATCGCCCGGGCCCGCTCGGCCTTCTGCCGGGCCGCGTCCTGCCCGTCATCGCCGAGGAGCTCGGCTGCCTCATCAAGCAGGGGGACATCGGCCGGGCCCCAGTCGTCGCCGTACCGGAGCAGGTGTTCGCGGTCGAGTGCGCTGAGCTGGGGTGCGGCGGACGCGAGCCGGTCCTCGTCGCCGTACAGGTCGATGAGGAGTTGCTGCGGGCTGAGGTTCGGCCAGAGTTGGTGGAGCAACGCCTGCACCGCGGGATCGGCGACGACCTCTTTGCGCAGTTCCTCCAGGTCGTACTCGTCCAGGAGGTTCTCGCCGCCGAGCGGATCGGCGCCGATGATGTCGGCGTACTGGCTCGTGAGGGTGTCGATCAGGTCCTTCAGGAAGAACGGCCGGGCCTGGTTGTGCGTCAGCCGGCGGGCGCGAGCCCTGGCACGGGCGTCCGCGATCACGGACGGATCCAGCCGCAGTACGGTCCGGTCGACGGTGATCTCGACCGGCCGCTCCGGCACGAACTGCCGATCGGCGACGGCCTTCTCGATCACCTCGGCCAGCACCGCGCGGCCCTTGACCTCCGCGACCTCGGCCGGCTCGGGCCGGGTCGCGGTCAGACCCGGATACAGCTCGGCGATGGTGACCAGGCGAACGCCGTCCTCACCCAATGACGGCAACACCTGGCCGATGAACTTCAGGAACGTCGGATTCGGCCCGACGACGAGAATTCCGCGCTTTTCCAGCTGGGCGCGATGGGTGTACAGGAGAAAGGCCGCCCGGTGCAGCGCGATCGCTGTCTTGCCGGTGCCGGGACCGCCCTGAACGACCAGGATTCCGGCCAGATCCGAACGGATGATCCGGTCCTGATCGGCCTGGATCGTCTGCACGATCGACTCCATCGTGCCGGTCCGCCTCGCCTCCAGGGCGCTGAGCAGGACGGCCTCGCCGATCACGCCGGTGCCCGGTTGCGACAGTCCGGCCGCCTGCCGGTCCAGGTCGAGTTGCTCGTCCTGGACGTCGACCACCTTGCGGAGCCGGGACTGGATGTGGCGGCGACGGACGACGCCGTGGTTCGCCACCGCGGTCGCGATGTAGAACGGCCTCGCCGCGGGCGCACGCCAGTCGACCAGCAGGGGTTCGTAATCCTCGTCGTGCAGCCCGAGCCGGCCGATGTGCAGGACCTCGCCGTCGGCGTCGTCGAGCCGGCCGAAGCACAGCCCTTCCTCGGCGGCGTTCAGCCGGGCCAGCCGGGCGTTCAGGTCGCGGATCCGGCCGTCGCGCTGGTGCAGCGCCTGGGCATTGCGGGTACCGGCGACCTGGTCGTCGCTCCGACGGGCCTCGGTACGTGCCCGCTCACGGTCGAGCGTTGTGTAGAAAGTGGTCAGGTGAACCTGTTCATCCTCGACCGGATTCTGGACCGGATTCTGCAATTCAAACCCCTTGTGATAAACTGCGCTTCGCAGGTTCCCAGAGACCCGGTGAATGACGCGGCTGGTATTTCTCTGGTGGTAGCCACAAATCCTTGAGTTTACTGCATTCGGCCCTTTTGCGCGCCTGCCTGATTCACCCGGGGGTTGACCTCAAGTCAACTTCAGGTACTACGTTCGCCGCCGTGACTGTTCACCCTCTGCGGCTGGCACTGCTCGTCCGCACCACCGAGCCCGGAAGCTTCGGCACCGTCGTCGCCGACTGGTTCCGCCGGCAGATCGAGCAGCGCGACGACTTCAAACTCGACCTGGTCGACCTGGCCCGTACTCCGCTGGAGTCGCTGGCCCCGCGGATCGCCGAAGCGGACGCGGTCGTGGTGATCAGCCCCGAGTACAACCACGCCTACCCCGGCGAGATCAAGCTCGCCATCGATGCCGTCCGCGAGCCCTGGTACGCGAAACCCGTCGCCTTCATCGTCTACGGCGGCCGCTCAGGTGGTCTCCGTGCGGCCGAACAACTGCGCCTGGTCTTCGCCGAACTGCACGCGGTCACCATCCGCGAAACCCTCAGCTTCCACCAGGCTCCCCACTGCTTCACGCCCACCGGCGAGCCGGTAGACCCAGCCACCTTTCTGGCCGCCGCGACCCTCCTCAACCACCTCTCT